>JAUMVS010000113.1 GCA_030530045.1 Phoenicibacter congonensis | reverse complement strand
AATGGACCGCTTCGGTTGCGACCGCCCTGACGTTCGTTTCGGCATGGAACTTCACAACATCACCGACATCGTGAAAGATTCAAACTTCAAGGTGTTTAGCTCTGTTGCTCAAAGCGGCGGAATTGTTAAAGCTATCAACTGCAAAGGCGCTGGCGACTGGAGTCGCGGCGACGTCGAGAAGCTTGCCGATATCGCTGCTGAAAACGGCGCAAAGGGCATGGCTTGGATTGCCTTCACCACAGCGGGTGAGGAAAAATCGCCAATTATCAAGTTCTTTACCGACGAAGAGTTCGCAGCTCTCAAGGCTGAAATGGAAGTTGAGCCTGGCGACCTTCTGCTGTTCGCGGCTGACAAACCAGCGGTTGCAAATGCAGTTTTGAGCGCGCTTCGCCTTCACATGGCTGACCGCCTTGGCATCGACAAGGGCGACCACAAGTTCCTGTGGGTTGTTGACTTCCCAGCATTCAAGCAGGACGAAGAAACAAAGAAATATGCTGCTGAGCACCATCCATTCACTCACGTAGCTGAGGAGGACATGGACAAAATCGAGAGCGACCCTCTGTCATGCAAGTCCTATGCATATGACATCGTTATGGACGGTTTCGAGCTTGGCGGTGGCTCAATCAGAATTCACAATTCTGAGGAGCAGCGTCGCGTTCTTCGTCTCTTTGGTCTTTCGGAAGAAGAGATTGACGAGCGCTTCGGCCACATGCTTCGCGCTCTTGACCACGGTTGCCCTCCACACGGTGGCATCGCTCTTGGTCTTGACCGTTTGATCATGTTGCTCTCGGGCACCGATTCAATTCGTGACATCATTGCGTTCCCTAAGACTTCAAGCGCATCTTGCCCAATGACAGGTGCTCCAAATGAGGTTTCATCTCGCCAGCTGAAAGAAGTTGCACTTAAGCTTGCATAAAAGCTAAAGGCAACAAAATAAAAAGCATCAAAAGCCGTGGAATTCCGCGGCTTTTTTATTGCGGCTCATGCCTCGGAATTTATCTTGCTAGTTACTTTTAGTCTATTTTGATTGACTCTCTGTTAGGTAAGAGGCGAGCGATAGGCGTTATAAAAATGAGGGGCATGCGAGGCGGTGAAGAAAATTTAAAAGCCGCAGGCTTGATGCTTGCGGCCTTAATGCTTGGTTTGCATTTCCTTTTTTTGAGTTCGCTTATTCCTCGAACTGGGAGTTGTAGAGGTCGGCGTAGATGCCGCCAGCTGCAAGGAGTTCTTGATGGTTGCCTTGCTCAACGATTTCGCCGTGCTGCATTACAAGAATCTTGTCGGCATTCTTGATGGTTGAGAGGCGGTGAGCAATGACAAAAGATGTCCTGTCGACCATGAGCTCGTCCATAGAGCGCTGGATCAGCTGCTCGGTTCTTGTGTCAACGCTTGAGGTTGCTTCGTCAAGGATGAGCATCGGTGCATTTTTAATCATTGCACGGGCGATTGTTACGAGCTGACGCTGTCCGGCTGAGAGCGATGAGTTGTCGTTTAGCACTGTGTCGTAGCCGTGCGGCAGCGTTTGAATGAAGTGATGCAGGCCAACCGCTTTGCAAGCTTCAACGACTTGCTCGTCGGTCACACCTTCTTTTGAGTAAACGATGTTCTCTTTAATTGTGCCGTCGAAAATCCAAGTGTCTTGCAAAACCATGCAGAACTGGTCGTGAATTGCTTCGCGTGAAATCTCTTTAGTGTCGATTCCTTCGATGGTAATCTTGCCGCCCTGAATTTCATAGAAGCGCATGAGCAAGTTGATGAGCGTAGTCTTGCCTGCACCCGTTGGGCCAACGATTGCAATTTTCTGACCAGGCTGAACATCGGTCGAGAAGTCCTTGATGATGATTTCTTCTGGGTCATAGCCGAAGCGAACATGCTCGAATGTGACGATGCCTTTGACGTTGTCGAGCTTCTGAATTTTGCTGCTTTCTTCTTCCATTTCGTCTTCGTTCACGATTTCGAACACGCGCTCGGAAGCTGCAGCTGCGCTTTGCAAGGAGTTAGCCGCCTGCGCAAACTGGCTCAAAGGCTGCGTGAACTGTCGAACGTAAATCATGAATGCGACAATTACGCCGAACGAAATGATGCCATACATCGTGAGAACCGCGCCAACGACGCAAACGACGACGTAGCCAAGGTTGCCAACGAAACCCATGAGTGGCTGCATGAGGCCGCTCATAAACTGGCTCTTCCAGGCGCAATTGTAAAGCTCGCCGTTAATTTGGCGGAAGTGGTCTTTGACTGTAGCCTCGGCGTTGTAGGCTTTAACGACTGGGTGGCCAGAATAGGTCTCTTCAATTTGACCGTTCAGAACGCCGAGTGCTTGCTGTTGCTGGTTGAAGTATTTCTGCGACTTGCCAATGATGAAAAGCATGATTGCGAAGCCAAGAATTGATGCGCCAACGCCGGAAAGTGCCAAAATCCAGTTCGTTGTGAACATGCACCAAAGCGAGCCGACAAACATTGCGATTGCAGAAATCAGCTGACCCAGGCTTTGATTGAGCGTTTGGCTGATCATGTCGATGTCGTTAGAGATGCGCGACATAATGTTGCCGACTGTCGTGCCATCGAAATATTTCAGTGGCAGGCGGTCAATTTTCTCAGAAATTTCGCGACGCAGCTGCTTAGAAAGCCTCTGCGTAACCGTTGCCATGATGAAGCTTTGCAGGAAGTTGCAAAGCCATGCTGCGATGTAAATGCAAAGCAGAACAATTGCGATTTTAACAACAGCATCGGTGTCGATTGTGCCGGTGATGCCAGCTGTAATCGCATCGGTGATTTCTGAAAGTTTGCCTGGTCCTGCGAGGTTTAACACGCAGCCTGCAATTGCGAGCAAGCCCGCAATTATGATTCCAGGCAGCCATTTTTTCGCGTAGAGAGCAAGCTCTTTAATGGCAGAGCCAAAGTTGTTCGCTTTTTCGCCGCCAACAAATTTTGGACCAGGTCCACCCTGGCGCTGGCGTTTTGGTAATTGAATCTCTTCGTTATCTTGAGGCATTCTCAAGCTCCTCCTCTGACAACTGAGACTGGGCAATTTCTTTGTAAACTTCGCAAGTCTTGAGAAGTTCGCTGTGTGTGCCGTGACCAACAATTCTGCCCTCGTCGAGCACGAAAATTTGGTCGGCGTCCATGATTGTTCCGATGCGCTGGGCAACGATTAATTTTGTCGAGTCTTTTGTTTTTTCTGCGAGAGCTTTTCTCAGCGCACGGTCGGTTTTGTAGTCGAGCGCCGAGAAAGAGTCGTCGAAAATGAAAATCTCAGGGTTTTTGTAAACTGCGCGAGCAATTGAAAGTCGCTGTTTTTGTCCGCCCGAAAAATTGCTTCCTGCTTGGGAAACATCCTGCTTGATTCCTTTAGGGTCGGCGAAAACAAACTCGGAAGCCATCGCGATGTCGAGAGCTTCTTTCACCTTCGCCTCGTCAATTTCACCCTCAGTGCCATAGGCAACATTGTCTTCAATTGTCCCTTTAAACAGAATTGGCTTTTGCGAAACGAAACCTACTTTGTCGCGAAGCGATTTTAACGTGAGCGAATTTACGTCGATTCCGTCAACAAGAATTTCACCCTCGGTGCAATTATAGAAGCGAGGAATCAGCTGAATGAGGGTCGATTTGCCACTACCAGTGGATCCAATGAAAGCAACTGTTTCGCCCTTCTTAATGTTAAGGTTGATGTCGTGCAAAATTGCTTCTTCAGCGTCAGGGTATTTAAACGTAACGTTTTTAAACTTGATTGTGCCCTGCTCAGAAGCATTTTCTGCATCGTCGGCGCCACCTTTAATCGACGACTCAGTTTTAACAACTTCATCAATTCTTTTCGCAGCTACCATTGCACGAGGCACGAGAACGAAAACCATAACAATCATCATGAACGACATTACGATTTGGATTGCGTAGGAGCTAAACACGACCATGTCGCTAAAAAGCGAGAGTCGCTGTGGGAACGCGGCATCGTTAATGATGAAAACGCCCGACCAATAGATTGCAAGCGTGAGGCCCGACATTACGAGCGACACAGTTGGGAACATGAGTGACATGCGGCGCGATGTGAAAAGCTGTGTGCTTGTGAGGTCGTCGTTTGCCTTCTCGAATTTTGCTTGCTGGTAGTCTTGAGCGTTGTAGGCGCGAACGACACGAATGCCGGTCAGGTTCTCGCGCGACACCTTGTTCAGGTTGTCGGTGAGTTTTTGCATCATGCGGAATTTTGGCATGACGATTGCGGTCACTGTTCCCATGACGAACACGAGAATAACAACTGCACCTGCGGTGATTGCGCCCCACTGCCAGCTTTTATTCATGATTTTGAGCGCTGCCCAAATTGCCATGATTGGCGCGCGGCAAACTGCCTGCAAACCAATTGCAATCGTGAGCTGGATTTGTTGCACGTCGTTTGTCGTTCTGGTGATGAGGCTCGCGACGCTGAACTTCGACATTTCTGCTTTTGAGAAATCAATCGTTTTGAAGAACACTTTTTCGCGGAGGGTGAGCGCGAGGCCTGCTGCAACTTTTGCCGAGAAGTAGCCGACAATAAAAGTGGTTGCCAGGCTCAAGAACGCGCAAGCGAGCATTTTCCCGCCCGCGATGAGCACGTCGCTCAACGCGCTGCCTTCAGTTTGCACGAGCGTCGTGATTTCGCGCATGTAGTCGGGCAGTGTCAAGTCGAAGCCGACGCCTGCCACAACAAAAATGAGTGCACACACCAGGTACACCCATTCTCTTTTCTTTAGATACTTAAATAGCTTTAACATGTCATTCTTTCGTTGAGTTACTCATTATGCGACTAACTTTTTAAACGCCTTTGAGTTTTGCAAAAAACTGCAACAGAAGGTGTAGTTTTGCGACAGTTTGTTCCTTATTCCTCTCTAAATTTTTCCGTAAAAAAAGCGCAATGACGAGCATGTGCCATTTGGCTACATATATAGTGTTAGAAATTTGTTGCGTTAAAGGTTGTTTACCGGGCAAGAAATCGCAAGCATTTTTTCGATTGCATCGTGGAGTGTGCGTGCAGCGATTGTGTCGGCTGCGCGGTAGCGAACCTCTTTGCCAGTGCGGCGACCTACAATGAGG
>JAUMVS010000112.1 GCA_030530045.1 Phoenicibacter congonensis | reverse complement strand
TCGCTTGGCTCCGGATGAGAGCTTCGCTCTCATAAGTCGCCTGCGCGAACACACGACCCTGCCGTTTGCTCTTGCCACTCATCGTCCCCGTTGTGCAATTCAGCAGATTACTAACAAGCAGGTCAAAAAAACGTGAGCGAAAACGAAACTGGGCTAGCAGATTTGGCCGAAAAAGAATTTCGCTAGCCTTTGAGCTGCGGAATTCTTGTGCAGGCCAAAGATGCAGTCCAGGTTCGTTTGCAGCGCCAAGAATTTATCTCCGTCCCCAATTGGCGGAAATAAAAAATGCCCGACTTGCGGGCATTTCTTTTTTGATTTATTTGAGGTTGGGGCGTTTAGGCGTCGAGGGCGCAAAGGTCGGCGTATGTTTCACGTCGAACAGCGACTCTTGGCTTGCCGTCGCGAATTGCGATGATTGGTGGTCGCGGAACGCGATTGTAGTTCGAGGCCATTGAGTAGTTGTAGGCGCCAGTGACGAGAACCGCAAGAATGTCACCGCGAGTTGGTTTTGGAATAGCGACGTTTTCCTGGATGAGGTCACCGCTTTCGCAACAACGACCAGCAATTGTGCACACAAAGTCGCACTCGTCGTTCATTCTGTTTGCAAGAACGCAAGTGTATGGTGACTGATAAAGCGCATAGCGTGGGTTGTCGGTCATGCCGCCATCAATGCTGGCATAATTCTTGAAGCCCTCAATCTCTTTGGTCGAGCCGATTTCATAAATTGTGAGACCAGCCGCAGCAACGATTGAACGACCTGGCTCCATCAAGATGTTTGGCTGCTTGATTCCGAAATCTTCGCAGTGCTCGCGAATCTCACCGCTGAGCTTCTTGATTCTTTCTGCGTAATCAATCACTGGGTCGTCTTCGGTGTAGCGAACGCCAAAGCCACCGCCAAGGTTCAAATAATTAGTCTCGAACTGGTATTTCTCATGCAGCATTGCAATAAACTCGAGCATGATTCGAGCCGCATCGCTGAATGGCTCGGTCTCGAAAATTTGAGAACCGATGTGGCTGTGGAAGCCTTCGAGCTGAACATTTGGAGTCTCCAAAACTTTGCAGAAAAGCTTTTCTGCAATGCCTGTTTCAATTGGGGCGCCAAACTTTGAGTCGACTTTGCCAGTGTTGATTTTTGCATGTGTGTGAGGGTCAATTCCAGGTGTCACACGAAGCAAAATCTTTTGAGTTTTGCCCAGCGCAGAGGCCTGTTTGCTGATTTCCTCAAGTTCGAAAACGTTGTCGACAACGAAGTAGCCAACATTTTCTTTCAAGCCGAAAGCAATGTCGGCATCGGTCTTGTTTGAGCCGTGGAAAAAAGCACGAGACATGTCGAAGCCTGCATTCACTGCAGTGTAGAGTTCGCCAGGTGAGACGATGTCGATGCAGCCGTTAAGCTCGGAAATCAGGCGATAAATGCCAGTGTATGAAAGAGCTTTGCTCGCGAAAAGAGGCATTGAGCCCTCGCCCATGTATTCCTTCATCGCCTTTTGATAGGTTGAAAAGTTCTCGAGGACCAAATTTTCGTCAACGAGATAGGCAGGCGTGCCATATTCCTTTGCGATTTCTGTAGTGTCAACACCCGCAAATTCGAGGTGACCAGCAGAATTTACGCTTAAATTCTTGTGAAGCATTAAAGAATCCTTTCGAGTCGACGAATTGCCTCGTCGTAGTCTTCAGCTTTACCAAACGATGTGATGCGGAAGAAACCTTCACCCTGTGAGCCAAAGCCAACGCCAGGTGTGCCAGCGATTTGCGCTTCGTTCAGAAGAAGATCGAAGAAACCCCAGCTTGGCATGTTGTCTTTTGTCTGCATCCAAATGTATGGCGAGTTTGTGCCGCCAGTGAATTTGTAGCCCTTCGATGTGAGAAACTCGCTCAGTTTCTTGGCGTTGCTCTTGTAATATTCAATGTTTTCCATGCAAACTTTGATGCCGTCTTCGGAAAGAGCAGCCGCAGCAGCGCGCTGAATGATGTATGGAACGCCGTTGAAGCGGGTCGATTGACGGCGCGACCAAGTTGCGTTCAAATTCATGCCAGCAGCCTCGAGCTCGTGTGCAAGAATCATCCAGCCGCAACGAGTGCCTGTAAAGCCAGCAGTTTTTGAAAGCGAGCAAATCTCAACAGCGCAAGTGCGAGCACCTTCAATCTCAAAAATGCTGCGAGGGTTGTCGCCCGAAACGAAAGCCTCGTAGGCCGAGTCAAAAATAATCAGGCAACCACGCTCGTTAGCGAAGTTAACCCATTCTGTGAGTTGCTCACGGTTGTAAACAGAACCAGTTGGGTTGTTTGGTGAGCAAATGTAAATTACGCTGCCTTCCTCAATCTCATCGGTTGGCATTGGAGCGAAACCGTTCTCCAAAGTGCCAGGCAGATAGGCAATTTCGTTGCCTTTCATGATGTTTGTGTCGACGTAAACTGGATAAACTGGGTCAGGAACGTAGACCTTGTTGTTTCCCAGAATATCGAGCACGTTTCCGCAGTCTGACTTAGCGCCGTCGGAAATAAAAACTTCGCTTGCTTCAATTTTTGCGCCGCGGCGAGTGTAGTAGTCGGCAACTGCCTGGCGAGTGAAATCATAGCCACTTTCAGGGGCGTAACCGCGGAAAGTCTCGGCGTGGGCCTGTTCCTCAACCGCAACATTTAGCGCATCAATTGCAACTTTTGGCAAAGGGCGAGTCACGTCGCCGATGCTCAGCTTGATCACTTTCGCGTCAGGATTTGCCGCCTGAAAGTCGGCAATTCGCTTTGCACACTCGACGAACAAATAGTTGTCTTTGAACGCCTTGAAGTTTTCATTCATCTTAATTTTCATATTCAAAAATTCCCTCGTATACTTTCTTGGCTGGGCCAGTCATTTCAATGTCGAAATTATCGCAACATTTAATATACAGAGTGCCGCCAATTAAATCCACTGCAACCTGCTCATTTGCGTCAAGAAATCCATTTTTAACGCAAGCCGCGACCGAGCCACAAGCGCCCGTTCCGCAGGCGTAGGTTTCGCCGCTTCCGCGTTCCCAAACGCGCATTTTGATGTGGCGACGGTCAACAACCTCGATGAATTCCGTGTTCACGCGCTCAGGGAAATAGGGCAGGTTTTCAAACTCAGGACCAATTTTCTCGAGGTCAAGCGCGTCAATTCCCTCAGTCACAATGACAGAATGAGGGTTGCCCATGCTAACTGCAGTCGTTTTCCATGTTTTGCCAGCAACCTCGATTTCCTTCAAAATTGCAGGCTCGGTGTCATCGATTGGGATGAGTTTTGGTTCGAAAGTTGCTTGCCCCATCTGCACTGTTACGGAAGCAACCGCGCCGTCTTCAACATGGAGCGCGAGCGTTTTGATGCCGCTTAAAGTCTCGATTGTGATTTCCTCTTTTTGGCAAATTCCGTTGTCGTAGAGGTATTTTCCAACGCAACGAATTGCGTTTCCGCACATTTTTCCTTCGGAACCGTCGAGGTTAAACATGCGCATTTTTGCGTCAGCCACGTCACTTGCGCAAATGCAAACTACACCGTCGGCGCCAACAGAAAAGTGGCGAGGCGACATAACTTTTGCCAGCTCATTTGGGTCAAACGGCATTCCGTCAAGACAGTTTATATAAATGTAGTCGTTTGCGCATCCGTGCATTTTTGTGAATTTGATTTGCACCTACAAACCTCCAGGTTCTCGTTTTAAAATAATGTCCAAAAATTCAGCTGCAATTTACGCCACCCCAGCATCTTAAAACACGAGATTTCGCGCTAAAAGATCGCGCTCTGCCTCGTAAAAGTTGCGCTGTAAATTGGGGACGGAGATAAATTTACAAGCAAATAAAAACTCATGCCCAACATTGATGCGAACATTGCGCATCGCTTGCTGGGCATGAGAATTAAAGGTTTAACCCTGCAGAAGATCCTCCATCTTCCAAATTTGCGGCTCTCTGCCTTGCAGGTAGCGAGCCGCATCAATCGCGCCATCGGCGAAAAGCGCACGGTCGTGAGAAGTGTGCTTGATTTCGATGGCTTGAGTGCCAGTGTCGAAAATGATTGTGTGCTCGCCAACGATGTTGCCAAGACGCATCGCGCTAACACCAATCTGACCAGGCTTTCTTGGCTCCATGCCGCTGCGTCCGCAAATAATCTCACCGCCGCCGCGCGCCGCTTGAATGTCGCGAGCAATCATGAGAGCCGTTCCCGAAGGAGCGTCAACCTTCTTGTTGTGGTGCGACTCAACGATTTCGCAATCGGCATCGGGGAACATTGTTGCAACTTGGCAAGCAAGCTTCGAAGTTAATCCAACGCCAACGCTCATGTTTCCTGCGAAGAAAATTGGGGCGAATTTCGCAGCCTCGTCGAAGCATGCAGCTTCTTCTTCTGTGTGGCCAGTTGTCGCAATGACTGCTGGAATTTTTGTGCGCTTGATAAATTCCGCAACTTCAGGTGCGCTTGTGTGGAACGAAAAGTCAATCAGGCAGTCGGCTTCTACGTCCTGGCCATCGAGCGAAGGAACGAGTGGCGCCGCTGAAAAATCGCCTGCTTGCTCGCAGTTTATGTCAACTGCAAGCACAAGCTCCATGTCGTCGTTGCGGTCGATCGCATCGATGACCTTCTGACCCATGCGCCCAAGAGCGCCAGTGAGAATAATCCTCAACTAAATCACCCCGTGCTTCTTCATGACCTCGACGAGGTGTGCCTCTTTGTCAGCCGACATCGGGGTGAGCGGAAGACGAAGGTCGTTTTCGCAGAAGCCCATGTGAGCGCAGGCCGCTTTGACAGGAATTGGGTTAACCTCGCTGAACAGAGCTTTAATGAGGTCGAAGTATTTAATTTGCAGCTCGCTTGACTTCTTGAAGTCGCCGTCGAGAGCTGCGTGTGCGATTTCTACAGTTTCTTTTGGAATGACGTTTGACAGAACAGAAATAACGCCTTGGCCACCAAGCGACATAATCGCTGTGATTTGGTCATCGTTTCCGCTGTAGAGAGTCATGTTTTCACCAACACGACCAAGTGTGTCGCAAACGCTGACGACCTCGCCGTTTGCCTCTTTGATTGCAGCAATGCGAGGATGATTCATGAGAGCCGCGTATGTTGCAGGCGGAATGTTTAAGCCGGTGGG
>JAUMVS010000003.1 GCA_030530045.1 Phoenicibacter congonensis | reverse complement strand
CGCTTCTCGTCAGAGAAGCGGAACGAAAATCACTCATCGTCCCCATTGTGCAGCAGATTGTTTCCCCAGTCAGCGAGGCATTTTAACACGCTGCACAGAACTCATCGTCCCCTTTGCGCACATAACCTTCTTCCAGTTGTGCAAGCATCAAAAAAGCCCGGCAAATTAAACTGTCGGGCTTTTAGTTTTTAAGAAGTTTTATTAGCACTGGTTAGCGCATCCCAGCCGATGCTGCAGGCGCTAATCCATTGGCGGCTTATGCCGCCCGCTGACAACTTGCGCGATTATTCCGCGTCCTCAGCAGGGTGAGTTGCAGCTTGCATGCCTTCGAGGTATTTCCAGTAGGAGTCAACGTCAGCACGAATCTCCTCGAGAAGGTCAGCATTCTCAGGCTTGAAAAGATGCTTAAAGCGTCCCTGTGGCTTGAGGAAGTCCTCCAGAGGAACCTGCTTCTTCTCTTTGACAGGAGTCAAATTCCAAACGCCGTTTTCAACCTCAAACAGTGGCCAATACTTCGAGTTAACAGCTGCGCGGCAAATCTCAGCAGTGAGATCCTCGGAATATCTCCAGCCACGAGGGCAAGGAGCGAGCACTACGAGAAATGCCGAACCTTCGCATGCGAAAGCTTTTTCTGCTTTTGCAGTGAGGTCTTTCCAGTGGCCAACAGTTGACTGAGCAACATATGGAATGTGGTGAGCTGCGATAACGCTTGCAAGGTCTTTTCTGATTTGTGGTTTGCCCTGTTGAGCCTTGCCAACCTCAGAAGTTGTTGCCCAAGCGCCTTTTGGTGTAGCGGAAGAACGCTGAATGCCAGTGTTCATGTAGGCGTTGTTGTCGTAGCAAACATAAACCATGTCATGGCCACGCTCCATTGCGCCTGAAAGCGACTGAAGACCAATGTCGTAGGTGCCGCCGTCGCCGCCGAATGCTACGAACTTGCACTTTTTGTTTTCAGGAATTTTGCCTGCACGCTGCATTGCTTTGAAAGCAGCCTCAACGCCAGAAACGGTAGCAGCTGAGTTCTCAAACGCATTATGAATGAAAGGAACATTCCAAGCGTTGTATGGATAAATTGTTGTGGAAACTTCCAGGCAGCCAGTTGCACAACCAACTACTGGCTGGCAATCCTCAGGGACACCCATGAGCACTTGGCGAACGCACATTGAAGCGCCGCAGCCTGCACAAAGGCGATGGCCTGGAGCTAATCTTTCAGGGAGCTGAGAAAGTTGCTTTAAGTTAGCCATTATTCTTCCCCTTTCTCGTCCATGTATCCAATAAATTTGAGTGTGCCGTTGTCGGTTCCGTTGTCTCTCAAATCTTCTGCCTCAGAAATGATTTGGCGAATGAGTTTCTCGGTGAAGTCAAGGCCACCAAGACCAAAGACATAATTCTTGAACGGAACATTGATTCCTGCAGCGTAGAGTGCAGAAGCAACGTCAGCACCAAGAGGTGCGAAGTGACCACCAATGCTGTCAGCGCGGTCAAGAACAACAACGCTGCACTTGCGAGCATCAGCTACGCTCTTGATTGCCTCAACAACCTTTGCATCAGGGAAAGGACGATAGACGCGTGGACGAATAACGCCAACTTTGACGCCTTCCTCGCGAAGAATTCTTGCAACGTGACGAACATTGCCGCCAGCTGAACCAAGAACAACAACGAGAATGTCGGCATCCTCAACGCCCCAGCAGTCAACGAGGTCAAATGGACGACCTGTGATTTCTGCCCACTCTTTGCCATATTTTTCAATGATTGGAAGAGCAGCGCGAGAAGTGTCGCGAAGGACTTTTCTTGTCTTCATGTAGGAAGAACCGTTAGCAAAAAGGCCGTGGCCAACAGGCTCAGAAGAAGTGAGCAGGCCGTTTGTGCCGATGTAGTCGCCAACGAAGTTTTTAACTGTCTCGTCGTCTTCTTTGACGCAATATTGCATTGCGTGCGAAGTTGTGAAGCCGTCGAGTGTTGTCATTACAGGCAGATGAACGTTCTCATCTTCTGCGATTGGGAAAGAAATGACTGAGTTGTCGTATGCTTCCTGAGCTGTCTCAGCGAAAAGCATAATCCAGCCAGAGTCGCGAGCGCCCATTACGTCGGAATGGTCGCCGTGAATGTTGATTGGTGCTGAAAGAGCACGGTTTGCGTTTGCCATAACGATTGGAAGACGCATGCCAGAAGCGATGTAGAGTTCCTCCCACATGAGGGCGAGACCCTGGGAAGCAGTTGCTGTTGCTACTCGAGCGCCAGCAGCAGAAGCGCCAACGCAAGCTGACATTGCTGAGTGCTCCGACTCAACAGTTACGAACTCGGTGTGAACAAGGCCGTTAGCAACGAACTTTGCGTAGCCTTCAACGATTGTTGTCTGTGGTGTGATTGGGTAAGCAGCCATTACGTCAGGGTCTACCTGGCGGAATGCCTCAGCAATCATCTGGTTACCAGTAGCTGAAAATGGTTTAGAAGTTGCCATTATTCGTCTCCTTTCGCCAGAGCTTCAGATTCTTTAATGAGTGAGAGGGCGTCGAATTTGCACTCGTGGATACAAACGCCGCAGCCTTTGCAGTGATCGTAATCGATTCCGACCATCTTGCCGTCTTTTGCAATGATGGAAGCATCAGGGCAAACAACCCAGCACATCATGCAGCTTGTGCAAGCGTCAGCGTCCCAAATTGGGCGCTTTGAACGCCAGCCGCCTGTGATGTATTCACGAGCAGTGCCAGCCTTGCAAACGTAGCCTTGTGGAATTTCTTCCGGACGCCACTCGTCAAAAGTTTCAAGTTTAGGCATATCCATTATGCTTGCACCTCCTCGTAGGCGCGATCAACGCTTGTCAGGTTTGCATCAATGATTTCTTGAGTAAACTTTTTGCCAAATGTTTCTTTGAGGTGTTCTTTAATTCCCTCAACTGAAACGACTCCGGTAACCTTTGCGAGAGCTCCGCAAATTGGAGTGTTAGGAATGTCACGCTTGATTGTTGCAAGTGCAATGTCAGAAGCGTTAACAGTTGCAACCTTGATGTACTCAGGTGCTTTGAGGGCAACGCGAGCCTCATCAGGAGTCATTGCTGTGTTTAGAACCACCACGCCATTATCTTTAATTCCTTCAAGGACATCGACGATTGCAAGGAGTGTTTCATCCAAAACAACTACGATGTCTGGGGTCTTGATTGAATTGTGAACTTCGACTGGTTGATCAGAAACTCGAGTGTAGGCTTTGAGTGGAGCACCTGTGCGCTCTGGGCCGTACTCAGGCATAGCTTGGATGTAGGAACCTGCTGAAAGTGCTGTGTCAGCGATGAGCTTTGCAGCTGTAACAGCGCCCTGGCCTGCGCGAGCATGCCATCTGATCTCTGTCATCTGTGCCATACTTCCCCTTTCTTAGTAAATTGACAGTTCAATAATTTTATGACCATAAGCACAACACAAAAAACCTCGCCGCTACTTTTTCGGTCAGCGACGAGGTCTATCTAGGAGTATATCGAATAACCTGCTGTGACTAAACTCAGCCGATGTATTCGCGAAGTTTAGGGATGCTTAGTTTTTGTGGCAGTAATCCTTTGCTGCACAGCCTTCGCATCCGCAATCACAAAGAACGTTTTGTCCTTTACGCTTCTTGTCAATCATTCGCCAAACAATGATAGCAACGATGAGAACAAGCAGAACAATTACGCCTGTGAAATCGAAGTTTCCAGTAATGATGTTGCCAATTTGGTTGATGAGGCAAGCTACAACATAGGCAAAACCGCACTGATAACCAATAGCGAACCAGAACCAGCGAGCGCTGTTCATTTCACGCTTGATAGCACCCATTGCTGCGAAGCATGGAGCGCAAAGCAGGTTGAAGAACAGGAAGGCCAGTGCTGCAGGTGCTGCCATCTCCTGGAAGAATGTGGCAACGCCAATGCTTCCGCCATAGATAACAGACATTGTTGAAACGAGGTTCTCTTTTGCAACAAGACCTGTGAGACATGTGACTGTTGTTTGCCACTCGCCAAAGCCAAGTGGTGCAAAGATCCAGCAAAGTGCACCGCCGATTGCTGCAAGGATGGAAGAGTCAATCTGGTCTTCCTCGAGCATTCCGAATGCGCCGTCAACAAAGCCGAAGTTCTGGAGGAACCAAATCACGATTGTTGACAGGAGGATGATTGTGCCAGCCTTCTTAATGAATGCCCATGCACGGTCCCACATTGTCTTCAGAACTGAAGTTGCTTTTGGAAGGTGATATTGTGGGAGCTCCATGATGAATGGAGAAGATTCACCCTTGAAGCGGTTGAGTCTTTGCAGGAAGAGACCTGAAATCAGGATTGCAAAGATGCCTCCGAAGTAGGCCATAGTTGTGATGAGAGCTGCTTGCTCGCCGCCTGCAACTGCGCCAGCGATGAGCGCAATGATTGGAAGCTTAGCAGAGCAAGGAATCATTGTTGTGGTCATCGCAGTAATGCGGCGCTCTTTTGGCTCTTCAATTGTTCTAGTTGACATAATAGCTGGCACACCGCATCCAGTTGCGATGAGCATTGGGATGATTGATTTGCCAGAGAGTCCGAAGCGACGGAAGATTCTGTCGAGAACGAATGCAACACGTGACATGTAGCCGCATTCCTCGATGAATGCCAAGCAGATGAAGAGGACCATCAACTGAGGAACAAAGCCAAGAACTGCACCAACACCACCGATGATGCCGTCGACGATGAGGCCTTTCAGCCATGCAGGTGACTCGAGGCTTTCTAGCCAGTTAGTAGCTGCGATTGTGAGAGATGGAACATAGCCCTCGTAATCGGCACGGTCTGGCTCGTCTGCCTGAGCAAGAACAGCTTCTTTAAAGTCAGCAGCTGTTACTGTTTCGATTTTGTCACCAGTAGCAACGTCATCCTCAAAGACGTCAACGTCTTTTGCAACAAATGAGGAATTAGTTGTCACGAACTCGTCGAGAGTCTTATTTGCGTCTGCGTCTTCTTTATCTTCTGCAAGGGTTGCAACAGCTTCGTTTACCTCGGTGCAGTCAATGCCGGCTTTTTCTGCAGCTGCGGTGTAACCGACAATTTTGTCGCTTGATTGAATCTCTGACCAAGCGTCGTTTGCTTCGTTGTAGGCAGCTTCGCCTTCTGCACTAATAAAGAAGCCATCGCCGAAGAGGTTGTCATTAACCCAGTCGGTAGCAGGCTGGCCAACCCAAACCATCGCAATGTTGAAAATGAGGAACATAACGAGAGCAAAGATTGGAAGACCAAGAATTCTGTTTGTGACAATTTTGTCGATTTTCTCGGTCATTGAGACTTGCTTCTCAGAAGGCTCATGCTTGCATTCATTGATGATTGGAACGATGTAGTCGTAGCGAGCATTTGTAATGATTGTCTCGGAGTCGTCGCCGAGCTCAGCCTCTGCGCTGCGGATGTCTTGCTCAACATGTGCGCGGTCCTCAGCAGAAATGCCGAGTTTGTCGAGAATCATGTTGTCGCGCTCAAAAATCTTGATTGCGTACCACTTCTGCTGTGCAGCAGGAAGGTCATGAAGAACGCGCTCTTCAATGTGTGCTAAAGCGTGCTCAACACAGCCGTCATAGTAGTGACCTGGCTCAGCAGCTTTTGAAGTTGCTGCGTTGATTGCAGCGTCTGCAGCAGCTTGAACATTCTCGCCTTTGGCAGCTGAAATCTCAACAACTGGAACACCGAGTTTCTCGCTCAGTTTTTCAACGTCAAGCTCAACGCCGCTCTTGCGAACAACGTCCATCATGTTGATTGCGATGACCATTGGAATGCCGAGCTCGAGAAGCTGTGTTGTGAGGTAGAGGTTACGCTCGATGTTTGAACCGTCAACGATGTTCAAGATGACATCAGGATTCTCGTCAACGAGGAAGTTTCTAGCTACAACTTCTTCTTGAGTGTATGGCGAAAGTGAATAGATGCCAGGGAGGTCGGTAATGCGAACGTGATCCTGACCTTTGATGAAGCCATGCTTCTTCTCAACAGTTACACCAGGCCAGTTGCCAACGTATTGGTTAGCGCCGGTCAGTGCGTTAAAGAGTGTCGTTTTGCCAGAGTTTGGGTTGCCGGCGAGAGCGATAGAAAGTGCCATTTATGCCACCTCTACCAATTCTGCATCTCTGCGACGAAGGCTGAGGTGATAACCACGCAGTTCAATCTCCATTGGGTCACCAAGAGGAGCCTCTTTAACGACCGTCAGTTCAGTTCCGCGAGTGATGCCCATATCCATAATTCTGCGCCTTAAAGCACCAGAACCATGAATCTTGGCAACTACGCTCGACTCACCAACTTTGGCGTCTTTCATAGTTTTCATTCAATTACTCCTTTTAACATCGGAAAACCTCTGTTAGCGCATGCTAACGCGAATTAACGTTAACTATGTTAGCACATGGTAACTGAATTTAGCCAAGACTTTCAAATTGTTCATTTTGAAGCTAAGCGTTACAAACGTGTTAATTATTCGTTTTTATTGAAGAAATATTGTAAAAACAGAAGAAAGATTGGCTACTTCGCATAGCTAAGCAGAAGATTTTCAAGTTCTTCGAGGGTTTCTGGCCAGAAGATCCCTTCTTGGCGCTCTTCAGTGCTAAAGCCGTTTTCAATCATTGAAGCAAGCATTTCTTTTAGAGGGTTGTAATAACCATCTAGATTAAAAAGAATGCATGGTGCGTCGGTGTGTTTGAGAGATACCATCGACATAATTTCTGATATTTCCTCAAGAGTGCCAGTGCCGCCTGGGAAAGCAACGAACGCATCGCCTTTTTCAATCATGAGCGCTTTTCGCTGCTGCATGTTATCGGTAACAATCAAGTCGGCACAGTCATCGAGCTGCAAAAACTGCTTCACGAAAAAGCAAGGCTCAATGCCGACGACATAGGCGCCGTGCTCGACAGCCGAAAGAGCAAGCTCGCCCATGAGGCCCACGCGCGAGCCACCATAAACAAGCGAATTGCCGCTCTCACCAATCCACGCGCCAAATTCGCGCGCAGCTTCCAAAATGTGAGGGCTATTCCCTTCCGATGCACCGAGATAAACCGTAATATTCATGCAAGATATTCTATCGAAAATGCGACGCATTAAAAAAGAGGCTGCCCGAAATGAGCAACCTCTCACTAATTAATATGTAAAGAAAAAAGTTACTAAATCTTTATTAGTAAAGCTTTGCGCCTGCTGGAATGCGGTCGCTAACCATGAGAAGGTTAAGCTTTTCCTCGCCTTCTTCAGAATGAATTGCGCTGAGCAACATTCCGCATGAGTCAATTCCCATCATTTTGCGAGGTGGCAAGTTTGTGATTGCAATGAGCGTTTTGCCAACAAGTTCCTCTGGCTCATAGAAAGCATGAATGCCAGAAAGAATGATGCGGTTTTCATCGGTGCCATCGTCGAGCACGAACTGCAAAAGCTTCTTCGACTTTGGAACAGCGCTGCATTCAAGCACTTTCACTGCGCGGAAATCAGACTTGCTGAAAGTCTCAAAATCAACGAAGTCCTCAAACAAAGGCTCGATTTGAACCTTCGAGAAGTCGATTTTCTCTTCAACGGCTTCTTCTTTGCGGCTTTGTGCAATTTTTGCAGGAGAGTCACCCAGTGGCTTCATTGTTGGGAAAAGCAAAACGTCGCGAATTGAAGGTGCGTTGGTGAGAAGCATAACAAGGCGGTCGATGCCGATGCCGCAGCCGCCTGTTGGAGGCAAGCCATATTCAAGTGCGCGAATGTAGTCGGCGTCGTAGCCCATCGCCTCATCGTCGCCCATGTCTTTTGCAGCAACCTGCGCCTGGAAACGCTCAGCCTGATCAACTGGGTCGTTGAGCTCTGTAAATGCATTTGCATATTCATGACCGCAAATGAAAAGCTCGAAACGCTGAGTGAGCTCAGGGTTGTCGGGGCATTTCATTGCAAGCGGAGAAATCTCAAGTGGGTGCTCAGTTACAAATGTTGGCTGGACCAGCTTCTCTTCTGCGACTGCTTCAAAAATCTCGGAAAGAACTTTGCCCTTGCCCCAAGAATCTTGGACTTCAACGCCGTTCTTTTCTGCAATTGCTGCGAGGTCTTCGCGAGTGCGTGAGATGTTTACGTCTTCGCCAGAATATTTCGAAGCGAGTTCGCTCATTGTTGCAACTTCAAAGTCGCCAGAAAGGTCAAGGTCTACGCCCTGGTAATTGATTTGAAGCGTGCCATTTGCAGCCATGCAAGCATCCTGAATGAGAGCTTGCGTGATTTCAATCATGCCGTTCAAATCGGAGAAAGCCTCGTAAAACTCAATCGTCGAGAACTCAGGGTTGTGGAAAGGGTCCATGCCTTCGTTTCTAAACTGACGTCCAAGTTCGTAGACGCGATCCATGCCACCAACAATGAGCCTCTTCAAAGGAAGCTCAGTTGCGATGCGCATGTAGAAATCAAGGTCAAGCGCATTAAAGTGCGTAATAAATGGCTTTGCGTTTGCGCCGCCAAGAATCTGGTGCAAGAATGGAGTTTCTACCTCGTGATAGCCACGGTCGTCCATGAAGCGACGAATTGCTGAGACAATCTTCGAACGCTTGATGAAAGTGTCTTTGACCTCAGGGTTCATAATCATGTCAACGTAGCGCTGACGATAACGAGTCTCTTTGTCGGTGAGTCCGTGGAACTTCTCAGGAAGAGGGCGTAGCGATTTACTCATGAGCTCAAAAGAGCTAACGCAAACAGAAACCTCGCCACGCTTGGTTTTCATCATTGTGCCAGTTACAGCAACCCAGTCACCAACGTCGAGGTCCTTCATTTTTGCGAATTGCTCGTCACCAAGGTTGTTGATTCTGCAGAAAATTTGCATTTTGCCCGTTGCATCCATGAGCTCCATGAAAGCAACTTTGCCCTGGCCACGTTTAGCCATCAGGCGACCAGCAATCGACACCTCATCTTCTGTCAGCTCGCCCTCTTCGAGGTTTGCATATTTTTCCAGAAGATCAGCCACATGATGGCTTGGGGTAAATGCGTGTCCGTAGGGGTTCTCACCCGCGTCAATCATTGCCTGACGCTTGTTTTTGCGCACCTGAATCGGGTCGTCATCAACGATGGTAGGTTTTGTTTCTTGCATATTCACTAATTTACTAATTGCTAATTTTCCGAATGCTTGTTTTATTTAAAAGAAATGATTTTGATCTTTGTTTCGCGGCCGTTTGGTCCAAGAGAAGTGACAGTCTCGCCTTTCTTTGAACCAATGAGTGCCTGTCCAACTGGGCAAAGGTTTGAAATTTTGCCAGCTGCAACGTTGCTCTCAGCGCCGCCAACGATTGTGAACTCGCGCTCTTTGCCGTTCATTTCAACTTTGACAGTGTTGCCGATGTTGATTTTTGAGCCTTTTTTTGCAGCAGAAACGATTGTTGCCTCTTGCAAAATGCGGTTGATTTCAGCAATTCTGCCTTCCATCATCGCTTGCTCATTTTTAGCGTCGTCATATTCTGAGTTCTCAGAAATATCACCGAACTCACGAGCTACCTTGATGCGCTCGCCGACCTCGGCACGCTTTTCGTTCTCAAGATAATGCAGCTCGTCGAGCAGGTCTTGTTTACCTTCTTCAGTGAGAATAATCTCTGATTCAGCCATTAATCTAGTCTCCTTTAATTACAAAATTTAAAAGCTTGAAAGCTATTTTTTAACAACTACTTTTTTGACCTTGCGAGGCTTTTCATCCTCGTCGTCATCGCCATCTTCTTCTGCCTCAACTTCTTCAACGACCTCTTCGTCGTCTTCAGTTTCTGCTTCCTCGAGAACCTTAACCTTCTTTTTCTTAGCAGGCTTTACTGACTCAGCAGCTTCTTCTGCCTCTTCTTTGCCCTCGTTTAGTCCATCCTTCAAATTTTTGACAGTCTTACCAAGAGAGCTTCCGATCTTAGGAAGGTTTTTAGCAAATTTAGCTCCGAACAAAATGAGCACAATGATCAAAATTACGATGAGCTCTGGCATTCCCAGTCCGAAAATTTTCATTGGATTCTACCCTTCTTAATTGTGTTTTTAGTCTTTCTACAGACGTATAATTAACCGTTAGATGATACCACAGAACGCCATTTAAGAATTAACAGTCGCGATTCGACAGAAAGGCAGAAAATGGTCAGCGGTTGCACTAAAAATTTAACGATTGCCATGAGCGAAGGCGCTAAATTTTGTGTGCAGCAATTAAACGACGCTGGCTTTGAGGCTTGGGTTGTTGGCGGCTCGGTTCGCGACGCGATTTTGGGCAAAGAGCCCTACGACTTTGACATCGCGACGAGCGCTCTTCCGCAGCAAACCGAAAAGCTTTTTCAAGGGGCGGGACTCACAACTTTCAATCAAGGTGCAAAGCATGGAACGATTGGTGTTGTTGTCCCGAAGGAAAACGACCCCGATGCGGCTGAAACAATTGAGATTACGACCTATCGCGTGGAGGGTAAATACACCGATGGGCGCCACCCCGACAGCGTTGAGTTCGTGACGTCGATTGAGGAAGACCTTGAGCGCCGCGATTTCACAATGAATGCGATTGCCTATCACCCCGACAAGGGCATTGTTGACCCATTTGGAGGCATCGCCGACATCGAGGCAAAAATTATTCGCTGCGTTGGCGACCCGAAGCGCCGCTTTAAAGAAGACGGTCTTCGCATGCTTCGCGCGTGCCGTTTCAAAAGCCAACTTGGCTTCGAGATTGAACAAGAAACCTGGGCAGAAGCCGTGCGCCAAAAAGCAGGCATTCTGTTTTTGTCGAGCGAACGCGTGACTTCTGAAATTACGAAACTTCTGCAAGGGGAATTTGTGCTCGATGCGCTCATTGAGTGCCCCGATGTAATCGAAACTGCAGTTCCAGAAATCACAGCTTGCCGCGGCTTTGACCAGCACACGAAATATCACGCCTTCGATGTGTGGGTGCACACGGCTCACGTCGTCTCACATGTGAAAAACACGCCGCTTTTGCGCTGGACTGCGCTTTGCCACGATTTCGGCAAGCCTTCGACTTTCTTCATCGGGGAAAACGGGCAGGGTCATTTCTATGGCCACGCAGTGCAAGGCAAGCAAATTGCAAAAAACGTTATGTCGCGAGTTAATTTGTCGGGCGCTATGAAACAGCAGCTAGTGATGCTCGTTGAGCGGCACAACGACACGCTCTCACCTGAACGCGCATCGGTCATCAAAACGATTCGTTTGATGGAAGGCAACGTTTGGCTTTTCCGCCAATTGCTCTCGCTTAAAAGGGCCGACTCACTCGGGCACGCTACTCAATACACAGGGCAAGTGGACACCTACGACCAAATCGAAGCCCTGTTAGACAAGATGATTGAAGAAGGCTGCGTCTTCAACGTGAAAGATTTAGCAATTGATGGGCGCGACTTGATTGAAATTGGAGTGCCAGAAGGCCCAAGAATTAAAGAGCGTTTGAATGTGGCACTTGAGTGGGTGCAAAATAGCGTGTGCAAAAATGAGCACGACGAGTTGCTCGAACAAATGAAGAAAAACCTTGAAAAACAGGGTCTATAGGGCAAAGATTTCTGCAAAAATCTGCAAGCACAGCAATTAAAAAAACAAAAAACTGGGAGTTAATATGTCAATCACAAAAGAAGAAATTGTCGATTTATTCATGAAACAAATTGATTGCGGCAGCGTTGTTGCTTCGCAATTCACAGAAGAAACTGGCAAAAGCGAGTCGGATCTCATGAAAGCTACTGGTGGCTTTGGCGGCGGGTTTTTCTGTGGCGGAACTTGTGGCGCGATTGCGGCTGCAAACGTTGTTATTGGAATGAAATATGGCATTGACACACCTGGCGATGAAGAAGGCAAAACTGAACTCATCAAAAAAGTCACTGAATTCAACTCGAAGATGCAGGAGAAATACGCAAGCTTTAGCTGCCCTGACCTTCTTGGTTCCGACCTGCAAACCGCAGCTGAATCAGGCAAAATGATGGAGTTTTGCCCAGCATTCTGCAAAGAAGTCATCGACACTTTAAAGGAAGTTATCTAAGCAGCTTTTCCTTGCAAAAAACCTATAAAAAACACCCCAGACCAGAAGTTTGGGGTGTTTTTAGTTCATGGATGGACGAAGGGGTCAAGAACCCAGGAACTAATTTAATAAAGCTCACTAAAACGTGGGAAAAGCGGAAGGTATAGACGAATGTGGTTGGAGTAAAAGCTAACTGCAGGGTGCTGGTGTCTGGCTAACGAATGTCTTTGTAGGCGTTGGAGATTTCTTCGATTGGAACGCCGTCGCGGTAGGCTTTGCGCAAGCGATTCATCTTCCACATGACAGAAAGCTTCCCGCCTTCGTGATAACGCCTGCTCGAAGTCTCAATTAAACCTTTCGCGACACCAATCTTTTCACCTTTGTCTTTTAGTGTCAACGAGAGCTGATAGTCTTCCATAATCGGAAGCTCTGGGAAGCCGCCAATCTCAAAGAAAAGTTCACGCTTGATGAAAATCCCCTGGTCGCCGAACACGACTTTTCTGTCATGAATGCGATTGTTTGAAATGATTTGACAAATGAGCATGAGCGGGTCTTTGTCGTCAAATTTCACCCCGAAGCAGCCCCAATTCGTTTTGTGCAACGTTTTGCGAACCTCGCTAACGAGATTTTTTGGAGGAACACAATCGGCATGCAAAAACATGAGATAGTCGCCCTTTGCAGCTTTTGCCGCTTCGTTCATTTGCACGGCGCGACCTTTTTCGGTTCGAAGAAGCTTTGCATTCTTGGGCAGGTGCTTCTCGATAAATTCAGCTGTGCCGTCGGTTGAGCCACCATCAGCAAAAATGATTTCTGCCTGTTTTGCGATGTCAGCAAGGTTCTCAATGAAAGTTTCAATTGTCGACATTTCGTTGTAAACGGGGACGATGACTGAAACAGTTTCACCACAAAGCCCTGCTAGCTCAAACCTTGAAGGGTCAATTGTGTCAAGAAACGAACGCGTGAGCGAATCTTCTGGCAAGGTCTCGCGTTGCAGCCAAAGGTTATAGAGGTCCTCAGGCGTGTCAACATCGGCAAGCACCTGGCCAAATGAAACATTCAAAAAGGCCTGCTTACAGCGAAGAAGAGTCTTGGACAAGACATCGCTTGCGCCGTCGCCGCTAACGTGAAAAATGCTCGGCTCATAGTCGCTCATTCCAACGAGGTAATAGCCGCCATCATCAGAAGGACCAAAAACAACATCCGAATCGTCAAGATCTTCGAAAGCTCGATCAAGCGTGATTTCATTAATGAAAGGAAGGTCGCAACCAATCAAAAGGCGCTTTGCTTGCCTGCCGTTGTTTTGAAGCTTAAACGAATCGCGAAACGCAAGGCTCATTCGCTCAAAAACATCATTGCCCCGCTGGGCAAACGTGCAAAATGGGATTGAAACTTCTTCCATTAAGAAAGAACGAAAATCGTCACAATCATCATCGGTAACGCTTTCGTCCTCGAGATAGCAAACCTCGAGCCTGTCAGCCGACTTGCAAATTTGTGCGATTTCGTCAGCCATGAACGAGAAATGCAGGTTAACGCACTCGCCAGGCTTTAAAAAAGGCATGAGGCGCGTCTTCGTTTTTCCCGCAACGGGAATGCGCGTGAACAGAATAATAATGTTGTCATCAAGGATTGAAGTCATGCATTAAAGATTAACAGACTGCAAATAATCGACATCGAGGTAGTGCACGAGCTTTTCTGCCGTCACTGGGTCAAGGATGTCTTTTGTTGCATTTGCATACTCAAGGCTTGCCATGGCGCACCAAGTAATGCCCCTCAAGCAGGTAAAATTCGCAAATTTGAGGCATCTGTCGGCAAGGCCAGTGTCTTTAAAACGTCCGTCAATTCTTTCAATGTAGTCGTTCACGAAGTCGCGTTTTTGCTGAGCCGTGAAGAAAAAATCGGTTTTCCAGAATGTTGTCGTGTCTGCCAAGAAATGGCCGATGTCCTGGGCAGGGTCGGCAATGAGCGGCTTTTCCCAGTCGATGAGATAGCTCGGCTCGTCAGCGTTAATCAAAAAGTTAGTGTTGTTGACCTCGGTGTTTACGATTGAAAAATGGTTTTGAATGTCGCCAAGATTCCAAACGGTCTCTTCTCCTTCTGAAAGAAGGCGCTCAATTTCAGCTTTGACTTTTGGCTTGCAAATTGAAGATTCAAGATAAACAGCCGACATCTTTTTGCATTCTGCGAGCATTTCTGCAAACGCGTTCTTTGCTTTTATCAGATTGCAATCGTCAGGAACAGCATGCGCGTGAATTTCAGCAAAAATCGACGAGGCTTCATCCAGGTGACGTTGGTTTTTGTAATCAAGCTTCTCACCAGGCAGAAAAGTCTCAACAAGAACGCCATTTTTGCACAGCGTTTTTGAACCATCGCAATAAAGTGCGGCCGGAGTTCTGCCGCAACCTTCAAGTGCTTTTAAACCTGAAAATTCATATTCGATCTGGTGCTCGAGGCCCATTTGTGAGCCTCTCTCAACGCGCAAAATGTAGCGCTCGCCTGTAACTGGATGCACAAATGTGAAGTTTTGATTGTATTCGCCGTGAGCAAAATCGATGTAGGTTTCCGTGACTTGAGCAGGTAAATTCATCGCCTCCCGATAGCTCGAGGAGGCGACAAAATCATTCAATCCTTCAATAATGTTTAGACATTCATTCATAAATAAAATGCTACCTGAACTGGCAACTTCAATGTGGCGATTCTACGCAACAGGGTTTGTGTTGCCAGCAAACTTGCAACGTGCACGGTTTCCAAAAGCGTTTTTGGAATCGGGAATTTCAGAAACCCCCAAAAGCACCGAAAGAACATGGGCGCAATTGTCGTTCCCCATGCGTGAGAACTGTCCGAGGCAAGATGCGCAATAGGTGTAGATTGTCTCGTCGCCTGCTGCATCCATGACTTTATGCGTGCTTTTTTGCACAGCTTCAGGACCTTTTGCCATAATCGCAGGCAGAAGCCCACAACATGGAACTTTCGACATAGTCTCCAAGTGCTCAAATGGAGTGCAGCTGCGAATTGCCGCCTCGAGCTCGTGACCTTGTCGGTCGGGACAAGGAACAAACATGCGACCACTGATTGAGTTTGCGTTCGCATCGAAATCGAACCTGATTTCGCTTAAATATTCATAAATCGAAATAACTGGCAGGTTAAGCCTGTTTTTCATGAGCTTCCAGCAGTTTGGACAAAGAACAATCACACGCTCACAGCCAATTTTTGCAAGGCGGCGCTCAATTCCGCGAAGAACGCGGTCAGTTCCACCCTCAACGCCGTAGCCATCAAGCGGATGCCCGCAACAGTCATAGGCAACGCCGCAATCATGCTCGTTGCAAACCTTCGCGATTGCCTCCATCGTCTTTGGAAATTGCGAAGGAAACGCGCACCCCGGGAACAAAACGTCTTTGCACTGCGTTTTTGGATAATTCTTGAAAGGGTAATGACCCTTCTCAAGGCAAATCATGAAAGTTCCAAAGCTCATTATTCTATGTTCGCTTTCTTCTTCAGGAAATAGGCGATCAGCAGGGTAATCACCAGCAAAACTGCGGCAAACGCGAAATAGATGATGCGGTTGTCGGCATCGAGCAGTCCCGCTGAAGCAACAGTGTAAACTGCAGTTCCAGGAATCATGAAAATAGCGGAATATAGCGTGTAGTTAAAGAAGCTAACGTCGGTGATGCCATAGGCGAAGTTTTGCAGGTTGTAGGGAAAAATTGGAATTAGCCTTGTGATTGCTAATAAATAAATGTCGCTTTTATGTGCACCTTCGAAGAACAACTTGTTTAGTTGCTTGTTTTGCGAAAGTTTTGGCTTGAGCGAGTCTTTCAGGAAATATCTTCCAACAAGGAATGAAACCATTGCGCCCAAAGTCACTGCAAGCCAGCAAAGGAAAGTGCCTGTTACAGCACCGAAAAGGGTGCCAGCTGCAATTGCAAAGATGACGCCTGGAAGCGCCAAAACAACACAGCCAATAATCGAGAGCACAACATAAATTAGCCCAGTTTCAGCTGGATGATCTTGAAGCATCGACTGTAGCCAATCAAGAAATTGGCCGTTAGCAATCATGTCGCTCCAGCCAAAGACCCAATTCAAAATCACAATTAAAACTACAAGCCCCAGAAAAACCAAGAGCTTGTAGTTTTTCCTACAAAATTCAGCTGCAGCTGCCATTACTTCTCCAGTTTCTCAGCTTTGGCTCTTCTGCGTTTAGCAAGAAGGCCTTCTGCGTTAACTTCGACAGAAGTGCGAGAAGTAGTGTCCTCGGAGTCGGCAGTTTCGTTCGATTCGTCCATGAGGTCCTTGTGGCGGTTCTTCCAAACAAGAGTCAAGAACCAAATGATACCAGCTACGATGAACAGAACAATCATGCCCATGAAGATTGTGTAAAGCTCACCTGTGAGCGTCGATCCAACGTAGGAATAAACAATCGTTGCAGGGAGCTGGCCGATGCCTGTCCAAATGAAGAAGTCAAGGAAGCTCATGCCGGTGATGCCTGCAGCGTAGGAAATGTAGTCGAAGGATACGAATGGAAGAAGACGGCAAATGAGAATCGTGTTTTTGCCATATCTCGTAAACCAGCGGTCAACGCTAGCAAGTGCGCCGCGGCTCATGAAGAGCATTACAGCGTCGCGGCCGAAGATGCGAGCGATGTAGAAGCAGATTGCAGCTGCGAGCATTGCTGAAGACCAAGAAAGAATGCAGCCGCCAACCCAGCCAAACACTGCGGCGTTCGAGAATGTAATCAAAAACGCTGGAATTGGAGCAGCAAGTGCCTGGAAGACCATCAAGAATGTCGACAGCGCAACCGCCCATGGTCCAGCCGAGCGAATTAGCTCGATTACCTTGTTGATGTCACCTGTTGAGAGCAAATCGAAAATGTAGCCAATGAGGTCGCGAACAGGTGGATAGAACGAGCAAATCAAAATGATGACATAGAGCACGAAGAAGCTAATCCACTTAACGCGCGATTGATAGGTCTCGCGACGGCGTTCTTCCTCGTCTTCATATTCCTTTGGTGGTGCCTTATGCACTGCCTCGTAAACGAAAATGAGAATCGCGCCAAGAACAAAGAATGCAAACAAACCGTAGGAAACAGCTGTGATGTTCCAGTTAAACGAAAGACCAAAGAAGCCGCGCTTGGTGAACATGCCAAGTGCGCGAATCATATGAGGAACGTCGTGTGCATAGACAATGACCGCAAACATCGTTGTGCACAGCACAGAGCCTAACGTGCCTCTCCAACCAACACCGCGCCTGTGACCGCGACCGCCATAAATTGCACCAGCCAGGCCAATTATGAACACATACCAAAAGATGTATCCAAAGTAGGACATCTGAATTGATGTTTGGCCAAAGCAGAAATACTCAACTGTCGATGCCCAGCAAAATGTGACGTAGACATAGGAGAAATATTTCATGAACGTCTCGAGTCGGCGGACTCCAGGTGTTCTTGTGTCGGGTTCCTTAACTACAGGCTCTTCTTCTTTTCCCTTAAAAAGGGCCATTTCTACCTCCTAATAAATTAGCAAACGCTAACTTCTTGAACAAAAAAGATAGCCGCACAGAAAAAAGCGGCTATCCAATAAAAGTATTCCTATTCTTTAACGCTTCTGTTTTTGCCTCAGGCCTTAAGCCTTAGCTTTGAAAGTTACAACTACCTTTGTACCACCTGCTGGGAGAACGTCTTCACGACCATTGAACCAAGTGTAGTTAGTTGCTGTGGTTGTGTTTGACTCCCAAGCTGCGTCAGAGCAGATGCCAACTGCGCAAGAATCGAGGCAGAGTACGCATCCTGTATTTTTAGCTTCAGCGCGAGTGAGGTTGCCACCGAATCTCCAGTCTGCTGTTCTTTCCTCGCCCTTTGTTGTCTTGAAGCATTGCTCGATTGGGAATGGATCTTTCCCGTCCCACTGAATTGTGATGTCGAGCTTGTCGCCCTCGATGAATTTGCCTTCACCAACGCCAGCGCTCATGTCGTCTGCAGTGAGGTTGTTTCCAGGTGTCAGACCAATGTCAAGAAGTGCCTGATGGAACTCTTTTTCATCACCAAGACCAGTGAGGACTGATTTATCACCGTTTGAACCACCCTTGTAAACGATGCCGTGACGAGTTTTCTCAGTGAAGTAAATGTCGTTTACTTCTGCGAGGTATCTAACCTCTTTTTTGTCTTTATCGACCACGATTGGGTTAGACTCTGTTGGCATTTCGACATCGGAAGCTGTCGATGTTGAGCTTGTGCTTGAGTTTGAACCACATCCGTAAAGCGCAAATGCGAGAAGAGCAGCGCATGCTGCAGCAACAGCCAGCTTTACGAAAGTTCCGCTAAGTTTAGACTTCTCCATTATTCCTCCCAAATTGAAATAAAAAAATAGAGCCCGCAAGAATAGGGGCATCACAGAATTGAAAATTCACAGAAAGCGTTATGAAATTGCAGAATAAGGATTTCGCTAATTGTAGCACAGATTAACTCAGTTTTTTATTACCTAGAAAAAATGGAGGTTGCCAGGCGATTATCGGTTTTTGATGAACGTAAAAACAGAGAAACAGGCCCTAGGTTAGCGACAGTGGGTCGACGTCGACGGCAGTTGAGACCCCTTTGCCAGGCGAGAATTTTCTGTAGAGTTCGCCGAGCTTCTTATTAACGTCAAGATTTAGAGGCACCTTGACGATGATGTGGAAACGCCAGCTACGCTGCATTTTTTCGTAGGGGCACGGAGCAGCAGGTGAAACAACTACGCCCCTTTCGATTTCCTTTTTCAGCGCGCCAGTTACCTTTGAATGCAAAGAATTTGCAGCATTGAGTGCGGCTACTTTATCGTGAGACCAAACAAGAAGTCGAACGATTGAAACATATGGCGGATACTTCAAAACTTTGCGTTTCGGCAGTTCCACGCGCAAAAACAGCTCGCGGTCATGCTCTTGCGCTGCGCGAAGGGCGCTGTTGTCAGGTTCATAGGTTTGAACGATAACGCGGCCTTTATGAGTCGACCTGCCAGAGCGGCCACTCACCTGCTCAATCAAGTCAAACGTTCTCTCGGTCGCGCGGAAGTCAGGAACATGCATGACAGTATCGGCATTTATGACACCCACAAGCGTGATTTCGTCGAAGTCAAGACCTTTCGCAATCATTTGCGTGCCGAGCAAAACTGCACGATTTGCATCATCGAATTTCTTTAAAAGCGCCTCATGAGCACCTTCTGCAGAAGTCGTGTCGGCATCCATGCGAATGACTTCGACATCCTCAAAACAATCATCGGCTGCAAACATCTTTCGAAGCTCGCCCTCGATGCGCTGCGTGCCAGTGCCAAGTCGCTTCATGTAGGGCGACCCACAATTTGGGCAAAGTGGAGGGTTGTCAACGGCGTAATTGCAGTAGTGGCATTTAAGCTTGTTGTCTGATTCGTGATAGGTCAGCGATGTTGAGCAATTTGGACACTTTGGAACAAATCCACAATCCCGACAAATCAAAAACTTTGAATAACCGCGCTGATTAAGCAGCAAAACAACCTTGTGACCTGCATTTATTTCCTCATAAATTGCATTTTTAAGCACAAGAGAAAACAGAGAATATTTGCCGCCATTTGGCAAATTTGTCATATCAACAATCTCGACTTTTGGAAGCAGTTGCCCCGTAGCTCTTGTTGTCAGCTCGACGCGCTTCCAATTTTTATCGTGCTTTGCGTTGTAAAGCGCTTCAATGCTTGGCGTCGCACTGCCAAGAACAAGAATTCCGCCCGCGTTCTCCATCATTTTTTTGGCGACAGTTCGTGCGTGATAGCGAGGCGCACTTTCCTGCTTGTAGGTCGTTTCATGTTCCTCGTCAATCACCACAATGCCAACTTTTTTCAGAGGCGCAAAAAGTGCACTTCGGGGACCAATTACAATTCGAGCGTTGCCATCTTTAATCCAAAACCACTGTTGACGGCGCTGCGTATCAGTCATTTTTGAGTGAATTACCGCGATTTCATTTCCGAAGCGCGACTTAAATCGAGCAACAGTTTGAGGCGTTAGCGAAATTTCAGGAACAAGAACAATCGCGTTTTTGCCTTCCGCAAGAACACGCTCGATTGCTTGTAAATAGATTTCAGTTTTGCCTGAACCTGTTACGCCGTCGATTAAAACGCACGACCCGTTTTCCTTCGCCCGCAAGTCTTCAATGACCTCAAGAGCGTGCTTTTGCTCGGGGGTGAGATTTTCAGGTCGAGAATAGGTGTTAGAAAATTCTGCGACCTCACGCTCGCAAAACTCAAAATTGCCTGGGCGCCGGTATGCTCTCTTCAAAGAAGTCGTGCCATCTCTATGACGGATAAAACGAGGTGCACCGTCGGCTGGAAGAGCCAGGCGAAATGCTGCAAAAAACGGCGTTATAAATTTGCGCGAAAGCCAGAGCAGAAGCTTAGCCATTGACTCATCGAAGTAACTTTCAGAAAGCACATCGATGATTGGCTTGACTTCGAAGTCGAGAAAATCGGGGTCAACATCGCGCTCAATTGAATAGATGAACGCAACGCACTTTTGCTTACCATATTCAACTAAAACGGCCTTACCAACAGCGGCAACGTTTTCATCATTTGGATCGTCACCCTGAAATGACGCTGGCACCTCATAGGAAAAAGTGTGGTCTAGTGACTTGCTTTGAGAGTCTATGACAACATGCGCTACGACCACAAACTATCAACTACCTAACGTTGCAGGCTGCTTTTAGCTCTTCAATTTTGTTGACCTTTTCCCACTCGAACTCAGGCAATTCACGGCCAAAGTGACCGTAATTTGAAGTCTTTCTGAAGATTGGGCGCCAAAGGTTGAGGTTATCGATCATTGCAGCTGGGCGGAAATCGAACACTTCTGTCACTGCTTTTTCAATCAACTCTTCGTCGACCTTAGCAGTGCCGTGGCAGTCAACATAAACTGCAACTGGACGGCAAACTCCAATTGCGTAGGAAACTTCAATTTCGCAAACGTCAGCTAGGCCTGCCGCAACTACGTTTTTAGCAGCCCAACGTGCGCAATAAGATCCGCTTCGGTCGACCTTTGTGCAATCCTTGCCCGAAAAAGCACCGCCACCGTGACGAGCCACGCCGCCGTAGGTATCAACAATTAGCTTTCGGCCAGTGAGGCCAGTGTCACCCATTGGTCCACCGACAACAAAACGTCCAGTTGGGTTAATGAAAATCTTTTCTGGAACAGGAAGCTCAAAACCCGCGTCATTAAGCACAGGCTTAATGACATGAGCCAAAACTTCGCGACGAACATCGTCGATGTGAATTAAATCGGAATGCTGAGTTGACAGAACAACAGTGTCAACAGCTACTGGTTTTCCGTTTACATATTTAACTGAAACCTGCGTCTTTCCGTCAGGACGCAGAAAATCGAGTTCGCCCGACTTGCGAACTTCTGTGAGTTTTTGGCTCATAGCGTGCGCAAGATAGGTCGTCATTGGCATGAAGGTTTTAGTCTCGTTGCAGGCATAACCAAAGACTGAGCCCTGGTCGCCAGCACCGATTTTGTCGTAGGCGTCGCCTTCCGCACAAGCAAAATCACTGTCGTCCACACCCATTGCGATGTCGGCCGACTGCTCATGAATCATGTTAATGACACCGCAGGTCACAGCATCGAAGCCGAACTTCGCGCGATTGTAACCAATGCTGTTAACAACTTCGCGAACAACACTTTGAATATCAACGTAGCCCTTGCAACGCACCTCGCCACCAACAATTACAGTTCCTGTTGTGGTGAAAGTTTCGCAAGCGCAGCGCAAGTTTTTAACGCCATCCGGCACTTCTGCATTGAAATCGAAAGGGTCGGCACCGTAATGCTTGTAATCCTCAATTAAAAGCGCATCTAAGATTCCATCGGAAATCTGATCACAAATCTTGTCAGGATGTCCTTCAGTAACCGATTCTGAAGTGAAAATATGAGATAAACGAGCCACCAAAAACCACCTTTCTGGCAATTAACAATCGACTTTGAACGCAGGTTTGACAAGGCCGTTGTGGTCAACAGCGATGACGCCTTCGTTGCCACAACGCAAATAAATCCCTGCGAATTTACCATTATAAGAATAAAGACCGGGCATGGCATTAAACTTTTGAACTGGCGTGGAATTGTCCAGCTCAGAGCCTGTAAACATCACATCTGTCGTGTGCTGCTGCGCATATTCCTGCGCGACGTAGCCCGCATCGATGTGCGACTCAACTGTGCGCTTCCACTCGTCGCCATCGGCAAAATCGGGGCCAGCAAAAACACCCTTCGCGCCGTAATCATCTTCAGGCTTTAAAATCCAGTGCGTTGGGTTGTCAATGATTTCTTCAACATCAAGCGGCATGTCGCTTTTCAGGCGATAGGTCCGAGGGCAATGCGCATCAATAAAATCGCACTCAGCCTGGGTCAAAAACTCGCGAGTTTCTGGAAGGAAAAGAGCAACGTTTATTGTCTTTGTGTGCACAACTGTCGTTCTGAAGTGTCCCACCAGGCACACTTTGTTTGCAGCCACAGCGTCAATGAAATCTTGGCACGACTTGATGTTGTTTTGAATGTCGCAAGTGACAGCACGGCGGTAAACGCAATCGACTGTCTCGCCGTCGTTTGCGTCATAGAGCCGCTCGCCATCAAACTTCAAATCGCGAATGTCAACTACCCTGCTGCGAACGCCTTGGCGCTCGAAAGCTTGCGCAAAACGATCAAAATCAGAAAACGTCGCATGCTCATTCATAAAGTCAGCAACGACAACAAGCGCATTTTCGCGAGCAAAGCTGCACTCACGATAGTCATCCAAGCAAGCCTTTGCCCAGCTATCGAAGAGTTCGTAATTCTCAACACTGTCATGCTTTTCCGCAAACTTCTGAAAAGCTGCACCAGTTTTTACCGCCTCACCCAAAATGAGGTCGCGCGACATGCAGCTTGTGCCGTCGGTGTTAAACTCGCAAAACTTGAAGTCATGGGTTTGCTCATCAATGAAAATATCAAAACGCGCCATCGGAAGAAGCTGCGAATAATCGCAAGGCATCATAATCAAATCTTCGAGCTGCTTTGAATATTTAAATAGCGCGCGATATTCCGCGTCATCGATGTAGTGACGAATAATCTTCGTGAGGATTGTGTGGGTAGTTGCAACAATTTCTTCGAAAGTTGCATTTAACTTTTCGTCCACAAGGTAGGGGAAGTAGGAAAAATTCAGCGGCTCGCCGTGTGCATCAACGCCGCTTTCCTCCAAATAGTGAAGTGCGCTGAGTCTGCCTTCATTGTCGCCGTCAAGCTCGTCTAAAATTGCCAGGTATTCATCGTTTATAGTGGTCATTTGCACTGCTCCAATCCCCTCATTTTGCAACGTTAAAATTATAATTTAAGCTTGTTAGCAACGCACAGAAACTAAATCGGAGGCAACTTGATTAAGCTAATTTTCAAAGGAATTGGAAGGCTTGCTCTCGCGGGCGCAATCCTGCTTTCGGGCCTCATGGTTTGCATCCACGTTCCTCAAGTGACCGACATGCTCTCAAGAATGACTTCGCACGCATCAATTGCAGGCGTTGACGTCGACACAATCGCAAAAGCCAGCGTCGCATCGCGCGACTTCTCAATGGGTCTCATCGGCATCGAGGGCTTGAAAAGCACATTTGCAACGCTTGGAATTCCAACCAATGCGCTTGACACCTCAATGCTCACCCACCTTCAAGATTGCACCTGGGTGTTCCAGCTAGTCACTAACATTTTCCTAGCTCTTGCAGCGGCAGGTCTCGTTTTTGCAATTCTGGCAGCAGTCTTTGGAGGAAGAAACGGCCTTGCAAAAATGCTTCGCCATTCTGCGATTCTTGCACTCGTAATTCTTGCGGTTTTTGCAATTTGGGTCACGATTGGCTTCGACTCATTCTTCACCTGGATGCACTCGCTTTTCTTCGCGAATGGCACGTGGACATTCGACGCAAATTCGTTCCTCATTTCGATGTATCCAGAGAACTTCTGGCTTGGAATGGGAGTCGTTTGGGCGCTCACTACAATAATCGTTGCGATTGTCGTGATTGGCGTCTCACAAATCGTGAGAAAACACTAGCTGTGCTATGATTTTCCATGCTGTGACATTGATTTTTAGGGGATTTATCAGAAAGAGGAAAAATGAAGATTTGGGATAAAGTCAACCAAGAGGACGTTGAAATTTCATCCTGGGACGACCTCATGCAAATCATGATTGATGGTCGCCAGGTCGACATCATCGTTGGTCACGAAAAGACTGACGCTGACGGCTACCTCACATGGGACGTTGAGCACTGGTCAGCAATCGATGAGAGAAGATTCATCAGAACATATGCTCTCAAAGGTCGCGAGCTCGGCGAGTCAACAGGCCACAACATCTATGACCTGAAAAACGAGTTCCATCCTGAGGATGCAGAGAAAGTTGAGCTTTCTTAAAAAAATCTTTGCAGCTTAAGAGCTCAATAAATGAGAAAAATTTAAAAGCCCCAGCATCTGGGGCTTTTTTCATGCTTTTATTCAGTTAAAAAACGCCACTTCGCTCAATCATTCCAATTATCAGAATGCCAAAGTAAACAATGCGGTTACGACTTTTTTAAACTAGAGCTTAGAAGTCGTAACCAGTGTACCTGGTTCAGTTGACCTTGTAACCCAAGTGTTTGAGCCAACCACACAGCCATCACCAATGAACGTGTCGCCACCAAGAATTGTGGCATTAGCATAAATGACTACGTTGTTGCCAATGTTCGGGTGACGCTTCCCGCCCTTAACAGGGTTTCCATGCTCATCTTTCTCGAAACTCTTCGCACCGATTGTGACGCCTTGATAAATTTTCACGTGGTCGCCGAGCACTGCAGTCTCGCCAATTACGATGCCAGTTGCATGGTCGATGCAGAAATACTCACCAATCTTTGCACCAGGATGAATGTCAACGCCAGTTTTCTGATGAGCAAATTCACTAATCAAGCGAGGGATTACAGGAATTTCTCGCAGGTAGAGCTCATGAGCTAAACGGTGGCAAAATGAAGCGAAATAGCCAGGGTAGCAAAGCACGATTTCTTTAAAAGAAAGAGCTGCAGGGTCGCCGTCGTAAATAGCTTTAATGTCTTTGTTGCAAAGTCGAATGATTTTTGGAAGTTCTTGAATGAATTCTTCCGTAACTTCAGTTGCGCGGTCTTCTGCCTCGCGACCCGAAACACCAACCTCAGCAAGTGCAATCTCGATTTCAGAAATGAGACTATTCTTCAGATCAAAAACTAAATCGTATTCTCCGCGATGGTCAGGGAAAATTGTTGGATACATGAGCGCCTGAACGTCTTTGATTACATCTTGAATTACTTCGCGATGAGGCGCTCTGCCGTCACCCACAACACATGGGTGACGGTTTGCGATTATTTCATGAATTACTTTTTCAGTGTCCATCTTTTACTCCTAGATCGAGATTGGACAAAAAATTTACTCCTCGTAAAGGGCAGTTGAAAGGTAACGATCGCCTGAGTCAGGAAGGATTACAACGATGTTTTTGCCCTCGTTTTCTGGACGAGCAGCCAGCTGCTTTGCAGCCCAAACAGCAGCGCCAGAAGAAATGCCGACGAGAATGCCCTCTTTACTTGCAAACTCGCGACCAGTTTTGAGAGCGTCGTTATTTTCAACCTTAATGATTTCATCAACTACGTCCATGTCGAGAACGTCAGCTACGAATCCAGGTGAAATGCCTTGTACTTTGTGAGCGCCAGGTGCGCCACCAGAAAGAACAGGAGAAGCAGCAGCCTCAACAGCAGCCATCTTTACGTCAACGCCCTTCTCGTGCAGGAACTTGCCGATGCCGGTCAGAGTTCCACCAGTTCCAACGCCAGAAACCACGATGTCAATTTTGCCATCGAGTGCGTCGTAGAGCTCAGGACCAGTTGTGTCGTAGTGTGCCTTCCAGTTTGCAGGGTTTGTAAACTGGCTTGGAATGAATGAGTTTGGAATTTCAGCAGCAAGCTCGTTTGCCTTCGCAATAGCGCCCTTCATTCCGCCTGCGCCCTCAGAAAGAACAACCTCAGCGCCGTAGGCCTTCATGAGTTTGCGGCGCTCAACGCTAAATGTTTCAGGCATAACGATGATGACTCGATAGCCCTTGTGAACACCCACAGCCGAAAGGCCAATGCCCGTGTTGCCGCTTGTTGGCTCGATGATGACTGAACCCTCTTTGAGCTGTCCAGCTTTTTCAGCTTCGACAATCATTGAAAGAGCGATTCTGTCTTTTACAGAACCTGTGAGGTTGTAGGCCTCAACTTTGCCGTAGATGTTAGCCTTGCCGCCAGCCTCTGCCTCGGTTGCAACGAGCTCGACGAGTGGTGTTCCGCCAATTAACTGTTCTGATGATTTGATGATGTTAGTCATTAGTAGTCTTCTCCTTAAGAAGCATCAAAAAAATTAAATTGATTAGATTTTTTAAAAACGAAAATATTAAGTTCAGATGCCCGAACTAGGCCTCTAAAGAAGACATCGAGGAATAACGAAATTGTCGAACGTGATTAACATGTTTTCCATAATATCCGTTTTGTTTTCAAAAATCTACAAGATTAAAAAAATTTTTAATCGAAATCTCAATTTAATTTAGATTTAATGCTTGTCAAGGAAGTTGTTTGCATAAAGCCAGCTCTCAGGAGTGCCAGTGTCGAGGCCATCTTCTGGGGCAAATTCGACTGCATACATCTCTTCTTCAGAAAGCAGTGCAAAAAGTGCATCGGTTAGCTGAATTTCGCCACCAACGCCAGGTTTTGTTTCTGCAAGGATTTCCATAACGCGTGGAGAGAGCAGGTAGCGACCGAAAACGCAAAGGTTAGTTGGGGCATCTTCGAGCGCAGGTTTCTCAACAAGAGTGTCGACTTTCCAAACGCCGTCACCGAGGTTTTCGCCGCCCATGATTCCAAAACGATGAACTTCCTCATCAGGAACAGGCACAACAGCGATAACACTTGCGCCACCATGAGCCTCAGAAACTTCTTTCATTCTTGGAAGCATTTTGTTGCCAGGCACGATTACGTCGCCGAGGCAAACGCAGAAAGGCTCATCGCCTGTTGCTGGCGCTGCGCAAAGAACAGCATGGCCAAGGCCGAGTGCTTCGTCCTGATAGACATACTCAACATTTAGGTTGCCAGCATGCTCAACTCTGTCGGCAAGCTCGTCTTTTCCTTTTGAGCGAAGATGGTCGACAAGTTTCTCGTCTGGCGAGAAGTGATTCTCGATAGCTTGCTTTTCGCGTGAGTTAATGATGACGACACCGTCAGAAACGTCGAGACCTTCCTCAACAATCCACTGAATAGCAGGCTTTCCGCCAACTGGAAGCATTTCTTTTGGCACTGCCTTAGTGATTGGCAAAAAGCGAGTTCCAAGACCTGCTGCAGGGATGACTGTTTTCATTTGTCCTCCTAAAAATTTGGGGTAATCAACTTCAGAAGATTATAAGTTAACGCACCAAAGGAAGAATGCATCGGCCTCGGAACGTTGGAGCGTTACTTCGCTAGCTTCAACTCGTATTGAAGTGGAAATTGAATGCTTTATCGCACGGTGAAGAAGTGAATTTCTAAAAAGTACCGCATCAATTATTAAAAGCAAAAAATGGTGAGCCAGGGGTGGCAAGCGAACAGTGAATTGTGATTGCTTTGGTTTTTAAGGGGTAGAAAAAAGAGCCACAAAAAAAGTGGCTCCCCGGGTAGGATTCGAACCTACAACCCTCCGGTTAACAGCCGGATGCTCTGCCGTTGAGCTACCGAGGAATGAATTAGTCGCGCTCTTTAAGACGCGACTAATAATTATACACAAATAATTTTTTTCGCAAGCTACTTTTGCAAATAATTGCGAAGCACTCCGCAACGGGAAGGATGACGCAGCTTAGCAAGCGTTTTACTCTCGATTTGACGAATGCGCTCACGAGTAACTTTGAACTCGCGTCCGACCTCTTCGAGTGTGTGTGGGTGACCATCTTCCAAGCCAAAACGCAGAAGGATAACTTTGCGCTCGCGCTCACCAAGAGTGCCCAAAACCTCGCGAATTTGCTCTTGCAGCATTGCAAAACGAGCAGCTTCTGCTGGGTCAATTGCCTTTTCGTCCTCGATGAAGTCACCGAGCTGAGAATCCTCTTCCTCACCGATTGGAGTCTCAAGAGAAACTGGATCTTGAGCGATTTTTTGAATCTCTTGCACGCGCTCAGGGGTGATGTCCATGAGTGCTGCAATCTCCTCTGGGCTTGGATCGCGACCGAGCTCTTGCTGGAGCTTGCGCTGGGTGCGAACAAGTTTATTGATTGTCTCAACCATGTGAACAGGAATGCGGATAGTTCTCGCCTGGTCAGCGATAGCACGCGTGATTGCCTGGCGGATCCACCATGTTGCATAGGTCGAGAATTTGTAACCGCGCTTGTACTCGAACTTCTCAACCGCACGAATGAGGCCAAGGTTGCCTTCCTGAATCAAGTCGAGAAGAGAAAGGCCACGACCGATGTAGCGCTTTGCGTTTGCAACTACGAGCCTCAAGTTAGCTTCCATGAGGGCCGAACGTGCATCGAGGCCAACGTTTTCGATGCGAGTCAAACGGCGCTTGTCGCGACGAGAAAGCTCGATGCCGGCAGCTTCTGCAGCCTCAAGTTCCTCAGTTGCTTTAAGGCCTGCCTCGATCTTCATCGCCAAGTCGACCTCTTCTTCCTTAGTCAGAAGGTCAACTTTGCCGATTTCTTTGAGGTACATCCTAATTGGGTCGCCAGTGAGAAGCGTGCGCGAAATGTCAACGTTTCTCCTGCGTGTGCCAGCTTTTGAGCGTGGTGTTGAAGTCTTTAGTTTCTTGACGTTTTCCTCGGTGGCTTTAAGCTCCTCATCAGGAATACCCTCGAGAAGGTCCTCGTGCTCGTCGCCGTCAACGTCGTCAAAAAGATCATCGTCATCAGGGCCGCTTGCCATGTCTCCAACAGTGGCAAGTTCGCCGTCATCAGAAATCATTGCGACCTCTGCAAATTCGTCGTCTTTTTTCTTTGGCTTTCTGCCTGGCTTTTTCTTAGGAGCTGCCGCATCCGTAGCTTTTGTAGCAGTCTTCTTTGTTGTTTTAGCCTTTGAAGTTGTTTTTGCAGCAGCTTCTTCCTCTACAGGAGCTTCTTCTACTTCTGCTTTTGCTTCTGCTTTGACTTTTGCTTTCGCAGAGGTCGTCTTTTTAGCAGTTGTCTTTTTAGCTGCAGTCTTAGTTGCTGTTTTCTTAGCCGCAGTTGTTTTTTCTGCCGATTCTTCAGTTGCTACAGCTTCTTCTGCAGCCTTTGCCTTTGCAGCAGTTGTCTTTGTTGCCGTAGTCTTTTTAGCAGCTGTAGTTTTTGTAGCAGTTGTTTTCTTTGT
>JAUMVS010000111.1 GCA_030530045.1 Phoenicibacter congonensis | reverse complement strand
GAATATACCGAATCAGGAACTCATCCGCACGCCTTTGCGGCTCGTCCGTATATTCCACCGTGAGAATATCGTTTATGTCATAGTCGTGCACGGTCCAGTAGGGCGAAATACGGTTGTCGGTAAAGCTCGAATGAAAAACGGGCGCTTTTTCAAAAAAGCAGATTATCACTTTTTTAAGGATGTCTATGTCCGGAACAAAGTCGTAGCACAGCTCGAGATGAACCATTCTGTCGTTAAAGTCACGGAAAAGATAATGCATTTTATCCCACAGCTCGGCGGGCAGCTTTTCTTTCTTCATTTTGCTTCCTCCGGTTTGTAAACATATTTTCTGCGGTTTATCAGCGCCCCGACGACGATAAGAACGTCAGCGGCAAGCGCGGCTATAATAATAAGCCATCCCGTGCTCCATTGCAGCACCCTTATGGCGCACAGCACGACATAAAGCATCGGTGACGCAGCCGGAATATATATCAGATAATTGATAATGCGCACACGCTGTTTTGTCACGGCTGAAAACACCGCGTCGGCGCCGTACATCAGTATCACTCCGCCCGTCACTATGACCCAGCAGTTTTCAAACGGCGCAAGCATCTGAAAATGCAGATAGACGCAAACGGAGGTGAGCATCACGCCGAGCGCGAGGATGACCCGCGAAATTACGTGGAAGGCACGGCGCTTTGCCGCAAATTCGCAGACGAACCACCCTCCGACGGTATCATACCACACCGTGACCGCGGTTATTATCGCAAGCCATGTCCTGTCCCACGCGTGCGTCATAAAGCTTATCAGCAGATACACCGCAATAACGGCGAGATAATATACCGGTGTCCCCTTCATAAAAAGCATGTGCATGCGGCGTTCGCGGCGGCGCTTAAGCTCCGCGCGGCGAAACTCCGTGTATTTTTCGGGCAGATCGGAATGCTCGCTGACAAGCAGATCAAAAATAATATTTTCGTCATACAGTCCCGCTTTCCTCACGCGGCGCTCCGTCGCAGCCGCGCTGTCCGCGATCTGCCGTTCAAAAGAATAAAGTATGTCGTCATACGGAATCGACCGCAGCGAGCTCTCCGTGTATTCGATAAATTTTTCATTCATCTGCATTCCGCCTTTCGTTCGGCGCGTTATCCCGCAGTACCGATGTGACAATATTGTTACTTGACTTATAAAATATTGTATTATATTATACTTAAAAGTTTTTATAAAAAAGGGTAACAGAAATGAAAATAATGCTTTCCGACCATTTTACATATAAAAAATTACTGCGATTTACATTTCCCACGGTCATTATGATGGTTTTTATCTCCGTCTACGGCGTGGTAGACGGTTTTTTTGTGTCCAACTACGCGGGCAAAACGGCGTTTGCCGCCATAAATCTCATAATGCCGTTTGTGATGGTGCTCGGCGGAATGGGCTTTATGATAGGCACGGGCGGCACGGCGCTTGTCTCAAAAGTTATGGGAGAGGGCGATCCGGAGCGTGCGAACAGGCTTTTTTCCGAAATGATTTCATTTACGGTCATATTCGGCGCCGTCCTGTCCGCCGTCGGTGTCGCCGTGATGCGTCCGGTTTCCGTTTTGCTCGGCGCAACGCCCGAAATGATTGACGACTGTGTGCTTTACGGTCGGATCGTTGTCGGTTTTACCGCCGCGTTTATGCTTCAAAACGTTTTTCAGAGCTTTTTTATCGCAGCCGAAAAACCGAAGCTCGGACTTGCCGCAACCGTTGCGGCAGGACTTACCAACATGGTGCTCGACGCACTTTTCGTCGGCGGTTTCAATTGGGGAATTGCGGGTGCAGCCGTCGCAACCGGAATAAGTCAGTGCGTCGGCAGCATCTTCCCGCTCATATATTTTGCCGCACAGAACAAAAGCCGACTGCGGCTGTCGTTTGCAATGCCCGAAATAAAGCCGGTGCTCGCGTCATGCGCAAACGGTTCGTCGGAACTCATGAGCAACATCTCGGCAAGCATTGTGGGAATGCTGTATAATTTTCAGCTTATGCGGCTGCTCGGAGAGGACGGCGTGTCCGCATACGGCGTAATGATGTACGTCCAGTTCATTTTTACGGCGGTCTTCTTCGGATTCTCAACGGGCTCTGCGCCGATTATAAGCTATCACTTCGGCGCGGACAATCCCTCGGAAGTGAAAAATATGCTTATAAAAAGCGTCGTTTTTATGGAAGCCGCAGGCGCGGTGCTCACCGCGGCAGCGATTGCAATGTCGCCGCTTCTTGCCGATATTTTTGTCGGCTACGACGTTCAACTGAAAGAGCTGACCGAACACGCATTCAGAATTTACTGCCTGCATTTCGTGCTTGCCGGATTTAATATTTTTGCATCGTCATTTTTTACGGCACTCAACAACGGCGCGGTTTCGGCGGCAATTTCATTTATCCGCACGCTTGTTTTCCAGGTCGCCGCCGTTCTGTTGCTGCCGCTTGTTCTCGGTGAGAACGGAATATGGTGCTCTGTTCTTGTTGCAGATGCAGGTGCAACGGTGCTGTCGGTTATTTTTCTGTATAAAAAACGCTATGAATACGGATACGCCTGATTTTTACAAAAAAATATCACTTTTTTGTGTTGTTCCCGCCCTTAAACATTGACAAAACCGTGTCAGCTTCTTAAAATGTATATGTCGGCGCAGCCGACGGGAGGAGAAAAAATGTATGACATATACTGAAAAAATATTCGCGAAGGCTCACGAAGAAAAAGGTCTGTACAGCGTGACTGTTGTCGAAAACGGAATTTCGCGCACCGAGGAAATAACCCCGGCGAACAAAACCAACAACTGCTACTCCGTCGCAAAGGCGTTCACGGTTACCGCGCTCGGACTTCTTCATGACGACGGGCTGCTGTCAACCGACGAAAGACCGACAGATATTTTTAAAGACGAGCTGCCCGAAAAGATAAGTCCGAAATGGGAGGTTATTACGCTTGACAACGTAATGCGCCACCGCTGGGGACTTGAAAACGGCTTCTTGGATATCGACAGCGAGGATCTTTCGACCTACAAAGAAAAATACGGCACAAGGAACGATTTTCTTAAAATCGTTTTTTCCGCCGATCTGCCGCTCACTCCGGGCGATGAGGACTCAAGAACATACAGTGACGCGGCGTATTATCTGCTGTCGCGCGTTGTCACAAAAAAAACAGGTAAAATTCTTTTCGATTTCATGCGCGAACGCCTTTTTACACCGCTTGAATTTGAAGAAGCCGCATGGAGCACATGTCCGATGGGTTATTCAATGGGCGCGACGGGACTTTATCTGCGCACTCCCGACATGGCAAAGCTCGGAATGCTGTATCTGAACAAAGGTATGTATAACGGAGTTCGCTATCTCTCCGAAAAGTGGTGCGACACAGTAATCGAGCGCGGCTATGAGCTTCGCCGCAATACACCGACGTCGTTTTCAAAAGGCGGCATGCACGGTCAGCAGCTTTTTGTAGACGACACGAAAGGGATAGTCGTTGCGTGGCTCGGACACGACACGGACGGCTACGTCGGCAGAATGTTTGATTTCCTCGCAGCTCTTGAATAAGCTTTTAACAAAATAAAAGAGGACGCAGAATATGAAAATACTTGTTGCAGGCGCCGGACACGGCGGACTTACCGCAGCGGCGATTCTCGCGAAAGCGGGTCACAGCGTAACAGTTTATGAAAAACAAAATCCCGAAGATATCGGTTACGACTGGGAGGACCGTTTCACATTTTCTCTGCTGTCCGATATTGTCGGCAAGAACGCGCCCGCATCCGAATGGCGTTACAGGGGCGATTGTGCATTTGTTTCTCCGAACGGACAAACAAGCGTAGTCATCAATTACACCGACGAAAATCGGCAAAAAATAATGCAGCGCAAGTACATTATCCGTGCGCTTATCGAAAATGCGCAGAAAAACGGAGTCGAAATCAAATTCGGAACGTCTGTCGCGGCACCGACCGTTTCGGGCAGCACGGTAACGGGACTTGTCACGTCCGACGGCGAAGTATCGGGCGACCTTGTGATTGACGCGGCAGGCGCCTTTTCTCCCGTCAGATCAAATCTTCCCGCATCGTTCGGGATTGAGCAAAGCCCCTCGCGCGGCGATGTTTTTTATGCATACAGAGCATATTTCAGCAAAAAGGACGGCTGTACGATGTCAAAAGTGCCGTTCGAGGTATACTTGCGTCATAACGATGAACAGGGATTGTCATGGTTTTGCGAAAACAGCGACAGTGTTGACATTTTAATAGGCAGAATCGACCCTCTTTCCGATGAGCGGATCGAAAAAAATATTGACCTTTTCAGAAAATCGCATCCCTGTACGGGCGATAAAAAACTGCTCGGCGGGCGCGGAATCATTCCTGTGCGCCGCCCCCTTGCCCTAATGGTCGCAAACGGCTATGCGGCGGTCGGCGACAGCGCGTTTATGACAACTCCGATGAACGGTATGGGGCTTGACCTTTCGCTGCAAGCAGGAAAGCTGCTTGCCGAAGCGGTGATAACCGGAAATAACGCCTCCGCAAAAACACTGTGGAAGTACAACCGTGATTTTCATGTTCTGTACGGCGGCGACACAGCGAAAAACGAGAGCCTGAAAAATGCACTGCTCAATCTGCCGGACGGCGGAGTTGATTTCCTGTTTAAAAACGGCGTGATACAGGCATCCGACCTCGCAGGCGCGGGACGAAACACGAATTTAGGCGCACTTCTCGGCAAATTCGTCCGCGGCATGAAAAATCCCCCGTTCTTCTTTGCGATACTCGGAGGAATCATGAACGGAGGCAAGCTGTCAAAGGTGCTGAAAAGCGCCCCGGCCGAATTTGACCTCAAACAAATCGGCGAATGGCAAAACAAAGTTATCGCAGCATCCGTCAAGGTCACGCACGGCGGATAAGCATAAGCGGACGGAAACCAAGCCTTTCCCGCCCGAATGCTTAGACTGACCGGATTCGTACCCATGTCGCCCGTCAGCGCCCCTTTTCGGCACTTTTCGCCCTTTTCGTCTTGACTTGCGCCGGCAAGCCTGCACCTCAAAAAACGAAAATTGCTCAAAAATTGTCTGCTGTCGGTTACAAAGCGGTTTTGCCTGAGCTGATTTTTGTTCGGGAAAGGCAAAGCACTCAGCGAATACCTGACGTATTTGCAAGGGTTTTAACGCGGCATGAGCTAAATCCGA
>JAUMVS010000110.1 GCA_030530045.1 Phoenicibacter congonensis | reverse complement strand
CGTGGAGCGAAATCAGTTGTTAGTTAACATATTCGTGAATCCTGCCAGTCAATTTGGGAGGGCGGGAATCTGTAATGAGCTGAAAGTCAGGTGTTGGTGCATCACTCGTTGGCCTCCAACTTGTTGAGAATTGCTGCCCCTCGATTTTGGAGAGTAGGAACTTGTAATTGATTGAAGGTCAGGTGTTTGCTCTCCACGCAAATGGAATAATCTCTCCTCTCCGTTCGTGTGCAAAATTGCCCCAATCCTGCTCACAAGATGCTGTTGGCGAACTCGTGAGTGGTTCGCTTGATTTCACGCACGGGCTAATGATTAGATACGGCGAGAGTTGGTTCTGGCCCAGGGGATGACGTAGGCGGGGGACATCTTGCGGGACAGGAGGTCTTTCATATAGTCCATGTAGGGGGCGACGTGGCTGAAGAACATCTTGTAACCGTCGCAGAGGGCGTTCAGGCCGGTCTCGATCCTTAGGCCGCCTCTGCCTTGGCGGGACTCGTAGGTGTTGAACCGATGCTTGGGGCATTCTCCGTTGCAGGCGAAAAGCCATTCGCACTTAAGGCATTTGGTGGGGAGCTTGTTCCGCTTGTCGATGCCGAAGGCCGTCTGCTTGTCCGAGCGCATCATCTCGGCGATCGGCTTTTCGGTGATGTTGCCGAGGAGATAATCCTTATAGACAAAATGGTCGCAAGGGTAGAGGTCGCCGTTGTGCTCGATGACGGAATTGCCGCCGCAGGTCTGGGCGAATGTGCAGGTGCCGGGCATCTCCCCGACCCAAGTGGCCAGGGTTACCCACATCCGTTACTGTCCACATAGCAGGCTATGACCGTTAGTATTATGGATCTTTTAGGCTTGAGCGTATTGTACGGTTTTACAGAGTAGAAACTGCTTTTTTGTAATTTATTGATATTTAATGAGCGACAGGAGTGATTAATTTTGATTTTAATTTTATATGTCCATAATGCGTTTAATATCAAAAAATTGAAGTGAGGCTTGTTAGATATGTATTTCACGGCATGGTAAAAAATAATCTTTGTGCGGTATTGGAAATACGTTTTTCAGTCATCTGAAAGTTAGGTTAAAAATTGTCTCAATCTCACTATAAGAACTTAACTTTGCAATAATTTAAATAACTGATATATTCATATGAAAATTCAGAAATCTGTTTTCATTTTTTTGCTACTTCAACTTTCTTTTTTATCATTTTCCGCTATTTGGATGACGTAGGTGCGGATGAAATGTATTACCACATGTTAAGCGATTAACAATGAGACTTAAACTGTCAATATATTTGATGGCTTTTCTTGTTCCAATCTCTGGATTCGGGCAGGCGAAACACCGTATTTTGGATGAGCGTGGAACTGGTGTGGAGTCAGTCAATGTGTTTGTTTGTTCTCTGAGAGATTCGTCAATAATCTCTGCGATGACCACTGATTCTCTTGGGTACTATGTACTTAATGCGAAAGAAGATTCGGTCTTGTTAGTGGCCCATTGCTTTGGTTATGAGGAATATATTAAGCCTATGTGCTTGCGGAATCTTGGCGATGTCACCATCAAACGCATTCCAATGTTTCTTGAAGCCAGTACTGTCAAGACTGACGCGCCGATGAACATCAGTGACGGACGTTCCGTTACCGTGACTGTCGAGGGGACGAGCTTGGCTCAGATCAGAAAGGCAGAAGAGATATTTCCGTATCTACCGTTTGTAAGTTCCGCTGGCGGAAAACTGTCAGTTTTAGGCAAGGGAAGTCCTGACATATTCATAAATGGCCGGAAAATGCGCAATGAACAGGCTTTAAAGCGACTTTCCGGCGATGACATTCATTCCATGAGAGTTATTATTTCACCTGGTTCTGAATATTCCGGTTCAACGGGGGCGGTCATAGACATCCGCACACGCAGAAAGGAAGGCGATGGATTGAGTGGGAATGTCATGGGAGAGGCATTTCTTTTTGATGGCCTGATCTCGGAGAATGGGTATTCAAACCTTAATTTCCGTCGGGGAAACTATGACATTTTCGGTGCACTAAATTTTAGGGACACAAGGATAAATTCCGATGTCACAAGAAAGAGTTCGCTGGAGGATGAGTGTCATGTACAACAGACTAGGGAATCTTTGCAACGAACTGATTGGCTCGGTTTTGACGGAACGCTTGGCTTTGACTATGATGATGGTGGAAAATTGACTTTCGGCGGTGAATATGACTATATGCACACTCCTCGATTCCTGGATAGAATCACCTCGGATGAGACATTGACAGTCGGTTCCGGAGCGGAGTCCTCAATGTGTTCATACAGCCAAAACCACCGGCGGATGACCACGCACAACCTCGGTGGTTATCTTGGTTTTAATCTTAGTCCCACGACACGTGTGGACTTGGATGGATTCTATGCCTCAAGCCGCGACACGACCCGTCAGGACGTGACACAGGGTGAGTCTGGGAATATTCAGACCGGAGCTCTGTACGACTACACTCTCGCTGCAGGCAAAGTAAAGATAGGCCATGCTTTTGGGTGGGGGGCTGTGTTTTATGGTGGTGAAGTCACAAGGACTGGCTATGACACGGATTTCAACGTGATTTCGCAAGGAGAGTATTTTCTTCGTTCGGCGGAAAGTTCCCGGAAAGAATCGATTGCGGCAGCGTTCTCTGGTATGAACTTCAGCCTGAAAAAGACAGCCGTCTCAATCGAACTCCGCTACGAGTACAACTCACAAAAAGGCTCGCTGGCCGGTGACGTTTCGGAGATCCGTTTCTATGACAGTCGCTTTTTGCCGTCGATTTCGCTCAGCAGACTGTTTGGCCGTCATCGCCTTGGGCTAAGTTATACCGCCAAGGTAGAGCGTCCGAGGTATCACGACATGCGGAACAGCATCGAGTACATCTCCTCCTTCGAGTATTCCTCCGGAAACTCAGAGTTGGTCTCCACCACCATTCGGGACATGACCTTGATGTATTCTTGGCGCAGATTCAGGAGCGTGGTCTCTTTCGTTGACAAGAGGAATCCGATAATCTCTGTCGTGGAGAGATACGGTGACCGTCAAGCGTTGATTTCTCGTCCGCTCAATGTGGATCATAGCAGGAATCTTTCGTTGGCTATGAATTGGTCAGGAACGGCAGGCATTTGGTATCCGTATGTGAATATATTCCTGAACAAGCCGTTTCTTAAAATCAACGGTGCCAGTTTTGGTGATCCAATGCTGAGACTTTTGATGCAGAACATGTTTGATTTGGGTAATGGGTTCCGAGGACTCGCCAACTTTTCGTTCAGTTCCGCCGGTCACAATTCAGTCTATCATTACCGCACTCAAGGAGAGCTGCTTGTCGGCTTCTCAAAATCCTTCAAGACTGACAAATGGAATCTTGGTCTATACTGGTCTGACATATTCAGAACCTCAAGGAACCGTTATGTCCTTGACCTTGGCGACATTCATATCGACAACAATTCCTACATTGCATCCAAAGGTCTGATGTTTTCCGTTTCCTATCGTTTCAACACCACCGAGTCTCGTTACCGTGGCTCCGAGGCCGGTTCTGATGAACGAGGTAGGTTGTAGTTAATCGAATGATGTTTCATTGTTACGTTCAACGAGATTCAGTGGATTATAAAAGGTTATGTGTCTGAAATCTCAGAAATAATTCAGAGCCATAAAGAGGGAACCTTTATGTATAGTGTTGAATCCGTCTTTAATAATGATATTGATTCGGTTCTGCAAATGCGGCTATCAGGATTCCATAAAGTGGATGGCCAAGCTGAAATCCTTATCGGAGAGAAAAGTTTGATTGAATATTATCCTTTGCATTTGCGGTTCTGATTCATAGTTTGTACTTTTAAATTGCATAAACAATAAATATAGGATGAGCGATTATAAAATTTTCAGTGTCTTTATGGCATTAGCGTTTCTATTTATCTCTTGTGTTGATAAGAAAATCGAGGAAACATTTGCTTCAGTAGAATCAATAATGTGGGTCAAGCCGGACAGTGCATTAATGATAATAGAATCCATAGATACACTGAAATTAAAAGGGAAGACGCAAAAAGCCAAATATTCATTGCTGTACTCAATGGCTCTTGACAGAAATCAAGTTGTTGTCACTAATCCTCGTATAATCACTCCAGCTGTCCAATATTATGAATGTCATGGAAATCTGGATGATAGGTTAAAATCATTGTGTTATCTTGGCCGGATTCAAAATGCGATGGGAAGATATGATGAGGCTATTGTAACATTCTCAAAAGCATTAGAGCATTCTGATAAAGTTAAAGACCGGAGGATGGTTGGTTTTGTCTGTTCGGACATTGCGCTGACATATGCTAAAACGTATAATTATTCTGAATGTAATGCTTGCTATGACAAGGCGATAACTTGTTTCGAGGAGTCTGGCGATGAAAATTTTGCACAAATGATGGAACTTAATAAAGCCAAAACTTATGTTAATATGATGAACTATGCAGCGGCTGATTCCTTGTTCAGTAAGATTATATCTGATGACAAGTTCCCATTGAATTATAAAGTGTCGGCAATGAAGTCTTATGGAAAGATGCTGACTTTCGGCCAATATGCCGATGAGAAAAAAGCTCTTGAAATATTTGAGAAAGCAATAAAACTCTCGGGAAATAAAAATACCCTTAGTCTTAATCAAAATTGTGCCTATGCATATTTGTTGGAAATGTTTGGCAGAAAGGAGGATTCGAGAACGATTATGTCGTATCTTAGGGAAAATGGGTATGGAGAGAGTGCAGAGTTCAATTACTGCATGGCTCGTATTTGCAGATTGAACAAGGACAATGGACGGGCTTTTGACTACCTTGTCAGATCAACTCAGGATTATGATGCTAGAGTTCTTGAGATGCAGGTTCAGTCATCTTCTATAGCTCAGAAGGATTATTATCTTGAGCAAAGCCACGAAAAGGAAAAAGCAATGATCTTTCATCGTTTTTGGACAATTTGTTATGTGGCGGTCTCTATAATCATTATTTTAAGTGTGGGAGTATTCTTTTATGGCAGGGCTCGTCGGGCGGAGGATGAACGAAAGAGAATCCTTATTTTGAAAGAGGCTGCGGATGTGAGGTTGGATGAAACCGACAAATCCATAACCCAAATCAAGGCTGAATATGATATTATTATATTGCTGTCCGCTAAAAGTTAGCGAGCAACGAGATATCCATCCGCAGTGCTGTT
>JAUMVS010000109.1:2650-5184 GCA_030530045.1 Phoenicibacter congonensis | reverse complement strand
TGTAAGAACAATTCGTAACTTTACAATCTGCATTATTCCGGGATTAAAGAAATACGACGCCAGTCATCTTGCAGGAGCTTATGGAATTCTGATGTACGATGAAAGATGCAAGTGCATGGTCGCAAGCGAAAATGATTCTGATAAAATGACGTACACCGACAAAGATTTTATGATACTGCAATATCTTCCGATGCCAAAGAAAGACGGAAAAGGATTCGTTATCGCCGAGTATTTCCGAATGGATAATTTGCAGGCGTTAATGAAAACTGATCTGCTCCGCGGTCTGATGAAGGGACACTTTCCACGCCGCTGTGAGCACTGCGGAAGGTACTTCCTTATGACGAAGGGTTACCGAACCAGATTTTGTGATATGCCCTCTCCCGAAGACCCGAATCGTACCTGCAATCAGATATCATACGCAAAGAAAAGAGTCAAGGAAGAGAATGCAAATAATCCCAAGTACCAGAGCTACAAGCGCTGTGTAAACAGAATATATAAGGCTCTTGAGCGAGGCACTGTCACCGAGAAACAAAAGGAACTCTTGCTCTCTGAGGCGGAGAAGCTGTATACAACAGCTATGATGTCTCCCGAGTACAGCAATGAAGAATTCAATACTATGCTTCAATCGAAGAATTTGTATAAACGCTGCGGTATTGATAGTCCACGTAAAGGCAGACCGAAAAAGGAGGAGGATAATGACTAACGAGGAACTGGTAAAACAGTTTTATGACGGAGACCAAACTGCTCTGCACACACTCTATAAACAAAACACGAGCTTTATACGTGCAACCGTTAACGACATCGTTAAGCGTTACCGCTCATTCATATACTCCCGCGATACGCTGGACGACCTCTTTCAGATAGCGTCGCTTGAATTCATTGAGCGGCTTTCAAGCAAGGAATACGATTCTGATATAAGTACGGTTCTGACTTACATTAAGCCATATATCGAAGAAAAGGTCACCGATTACATTGTTGCGGCAAGCTCGGTATGCGGCATATCGAGGAAGAGCTTCAGCCTCATACATGAATGCAAGCAGTTGTACAGAGACGGCAAGTTCGTTACAGATATAGCCGATGAACTTGGTATAAGCAAGAAGCTTGTGAGAAAGTGCCTGTGCCACTCATTCCGATATACAGCTATCGTCTACGGTGATGATGACGATAACGAAGCAGGCACTATTTCCGAGAGCAAACTTGGCATCAACGATCTTCACCCTGACAATGATGTATATATCAGGCTGTGCTGTGAATATATGCGCTCACTCTTAGACGTTTTGTCGGCTAAGGAGCAAGAGATACTTTTTAGGCGCTACGGCGTCTATGATTATGAGGAGATGTCCGCCGAGGAGATCGGCGACCTGATGCTTATGACGCGCGACGCTGTTGAAAAGTCCACAAGAGCCTCCCTTGCCAAACTGAAGAAGGAGTATTATAAAGGCAGTGAACTGTTCTACTGGCGGAACGCTAACTGGGGATTTAAGGACAAGTTTGCAATATATGTCAAGGAGACGAAAAAAGAAAAGCCTGAGAATAGCACGGCTTCTACAGAATCAAATACTTGATTTTTCTTTATAGTTGGTGTATAATGGAGAAAAGCATTTGGCTAAACAAGGAGTTGATGAATATGATACTCTATCATGGCAGCAACGTCACAGTTGAAAAACCTGCTCTTATTAAACAAAACCGCTACCTGGATTTCGGTTACGGCTTTTATACGACCACCAATATGGAACAAGCTAAGGATTTTGCTGTTAAAGTTACGGACAAGCGTAAAAACGGCACAGCTACGCTTAATGTTTATGAAATAGATGAAGTGACCGCCTTTGCTGAGTGCAGAGTTTTGTCATTCGACGAACCCAATGAAGCGTGGCTCGATTTTGTAGCACAAAACAGGCAGGGAACATATACGGGCGAAAAAAATGACCTTATATTTGGTCCTGTTGCCAATGATGATGTATACAGAACTATCACGCTATATATGACAGGGATTCTATCTAAGGAGCAAACACTTGAGGCATTAAAAATCAGAAAGCTCTACAATCAGCTTGTTTTTACCTCTGAAAAATCTCTTGAGTATATAAAGTTCCAAAGGAGGCTCTTTGTATGAATGAAAATCAATTCAGTGCTCTCCTTACTCTTATTGTACCTAAAATAATTGAAAAGATAACAGAAAACAGCAACGTATCGGACGTAGATGCCATCAACAGATTCTATAATTCAAGGCTTTACAGTGAGCTGTCCGATGAGAATTCTAAGCTCTGGCACTATAGTCCGATGCTTTTGTATACGATGTATCAGGACGAGCTCCTGACTGGCGGCTATGAATATCCCGAGGAGGCTTGAAAATGAGCAGAGAAAGTGAATTTCTTATTTACTGCATGGAACGCTATCGCCATTATAAGAGCCTTTCAGGAAAAGAGGTTGCAGAGCTTTTTGGGAAAAGCGGAGCTGATGAGTACATTCTCAAATGCTATGGTGCCCTCCATACTGTTGGCGAAGAGTATCTTATGAATGATATAGACGAGTATATA
>JAUMVS010000109.1:0-2640 GCA_030530045.1 Phoenicibacter congonensis | reverse complement strand
GGTTCAGTAATAATCAATGCCGAGGCGATTGACCTCGGCATTTTAATACTTAACAGCAAGAAAAGGCGGATCACATTATCCGCCTATTTCTGTGTTATGGTTGGTTTTAGCAGACAAAACCCCCGTCGTCGTTTATCACGATACCGCCCGCTCTTGCACGCACTGCGAGCTGCAGCCTTGTCTGAAAGCCGGTCTTTTGCAGAAGATTCGTGATGTGCATTTTCACCGTCCGCTCGGAGATACCGAGCTGCTCGGCTATCTCCGTATTAGGCGCTCCGCCGACAAGTCCGCGGAGGATATCCTGCTCGCGCTCGGAGAGGTCGGCACTCGTCATATTCCCGAACGGCACAGACGGCATATTATCGGGGAAAACGTGCTCGCCGTCCATAGTCCTGTCCATTACTTCAAGGAGAGGCTACTGCTGTACCTCCTTGTGCCAGAAGCTGTCCACGCCTGTCTCGCGGGCACGTCGTATGTACGTGACTTCGAACATCGACGTGACAAGCAGTATCTTTATATCTGGACGGAGCTTTTTCAGCTCTCCCGTGGCTGTTATGCCGTCCATTCCGCTGCCCATAACAACGTCCATCAGCACGATGTCCATCTGCTGACGTCTGCAGAGCTCAAGGGCTTCCTCGGCACTGCCGACCGAACCCGTGAGCACGTACCTGTCGGAATTTTCGACAGCGTCCTCGAATATCTTCCTTATCAGCTTGCAGTCGTCAACTATCAGAACGCGATATGCCATTGTTTGTATCTCCTTTGCTTGTCGGCAGACGCAGTATCATCTCGAAATGTCCGCCGCTTCTTATTTCCATAGTGCCGCCGCGGCTCTCGACCATGCGCCGCAGGTTTACAAGTCCGCCTTTTTCGCGGATATTTCCCGTTTGAGCTCCGTCGTTAGTGAAGCGGAGCTCGTATTCGTTTTCGTCCGTGTGCACGTCGATGAAAGCCGTGCTTCCGCGGGCGTGACGGAGCACGTTTGTGACGTGTACCGTTATCGCCTCGTTTATCAGCTCCGCGAGCTCGGTAGCATTCGGCAGCCTGCCGCCGCTTATCTTCACGCTCACGCCGAGCTCTTCTGCGTGGCGGAGCGTGGTGGTATACGGCGTCTGTGTCTGCTCACCCTGCACATTGCTGAGGAGCATGGTGTTGCGCTTCCACATGCGCAGGAGCTCGTCCTGCTCGACGCTGCCCTCAACGAGAAGCGCACGCTTCGTGAGCAGCAGCATTTTTCCGAAGCCGTCGTGTATGCTTATTTTTATCTGTAAGAGCTCGCGCTCCTTGATAGCCTCGCCGATACTGCGGTTGAGGTCGTGAAGTCGCCTGTTTATGCTGTCCGCATGAGCCTGCTTCTCGCGGAGCTCCTGCGTGAGCATGTACTCGGAGGTCATATCCGAGGCGGTGAGCTCATAGTATTTTCTGCCTTCGATATTAGCCTCGTAGCGTGTGAAGCTGTAGACGCTTCCGTCCGAGAGCTTCACGATATGACCGCTTCTGCCGAATTCGTCCGTAAGCTCGTTCTTCGCTGTGACAGCGCTCCACAAAGTCCTGCCGTCGGAGAGGTACACTCCGAGCACGTCGCGGCAGATGTGCTCCATGACGCTGTTCGCGAGTATCGGAAGACCATTCTCGTTGTAGAAGCATATGCCCGTCGGGAGCGAATCTACGCACTCCTTGACCGACATCGCCGACAGGCTCGAAGCCTTCCACTTCTCTATCCGCGAGAGCAGGAACAGCCCGACTATCATCAGTGCCGCGACTATGCTCATCAGCAGGGCGGGGGATATGTCGAGTATCTTGTCTTTGAAAGCCTCGGAGCAGTTGGAGGAAAAGAAGAACATGAACAGCGTTACCGCAAGAAGAGCCGCCGAGAGCGGCTTTTTCATTTTCAGCATTACAGCTTCATCTTCACAGAGGACGGCAGGGCGCTGACTACGTTCGCACTGCCTGAGGATATGCCGAAGGAGGAGCTCGACGAGCTGCTTGCTTCGGGAGAGATGAAGCTCTACGACGACTCCACGATGATTCTCGAAGAGAAGGCGTGGAAGGAAGAGGACGGCAAGCTGTTCTATGACACGGAGGCAAAGGCAGAGGTTCTCGGCGAGAAGCTGTCTTCGTGGGTGTCGATAAAGCAGACCGCCGACGGCATAGAGCTTTTGATGTACCGTCTTGTGAAGGAATAAGGAGGAAGAGGAATGGATCTGAAAAAGATAGCGGCGGCGGTGCTTGCCGCAGCGACGGTGCTCACTTATAATATGGGCTATTTCCCGTCGGACGTGACGCCTCAGAGCAGTATCACTGCGGAGGCGTTTGATAATGACGGCGGAATTAACGAATACCCGTCTGCGCCTGTTAAAATAACAAGTTTAGGTACATACCAAAAAGGCGATAATACATCGCAGTTCCACGGCTATCTTAACAAATACTACAATTATACTTTAGACACATCGACTTCAACAGATACTGTCAAGAACTATATTATCATAAAAGGAAAAACAAATGGCAGTGGCTTCAAAACAGCCCAGTTTCCTGCTCCTTTCTTGGATAGTGACGGAGTATTATATTAGGTAACCAGTATATCAAGCGGAGCCTTTAATGGTTATAAGGAAGAACCGCTTAAAAGGGGCGTTGACAATG
>JAUMVS010000108.1:2239-5194 GCA_030530045.1 Phoenicibacter congonensis | reverse complement strand
ACGGCGGCTGGGGCATGGGCTTCAACAAGCTCTCCTACATCGACGGCACCTTCTGCGTAGGCAACAAGGCGGCGACCGAGGCTGAGGTCCGCGACTTTGTGACCACCAACCGCAACTACCTCTACACCGAGTTCTTCCACCCCGCTGAGGAGTGGGCGAAGATCAACCCCGTGATCCATACCCTGCGTATCCTCATGCTCAACGAGGACGGCGTGAACCCCACGACCGTGGCCTCCTACTTCCGTTTTGCCGTCTCTGACGACTCCGGCGTCACCAAGAACGACGACAGCAAGAGCAATTTCAACCTGCCGCGCGAGCCCGGCCTGCGCCTCTTCAACGTCCCGTTCGACCCCAAGACGGGCACCTACGGCGTGAGCACCGGCAAGCCCTCCATCCTGCTGAGCTACAACGCCGGTCGTATGGACACCGACATCCACCCCGATAGCGGCACCTACGTCGACGGCAAGATCGAGGAATGGTCCCAGCTCGAGGAGATGCTCAAGCAGATGGCCATTCGCCTGGCCCCTGTCGAGTGGCTCGGCTATGACCTTTGCATGACTGACAAGGGCCCCAAGCTCATGGAGATTAACTCTCACTCGGGTTGTACCTACCTACAGATGTTCACCCCGTACCGCAAGCACGAGGTGCTCGCACTGTACTTCGAGAAGAAACTCGCGGCGATCGACGCGCTCGACGAGGCGGGGATCAGGGCTCGTAACGGCATCCCGCGCTAATTTACAAGTTTGCAAACATATAAGGGCCCGTCGGATTCACGCCGACGGGCCTTTCTTTTGGGTTATAGGGGGCGCCTATCCTCGACCGGTAATCAGGTCGAAGATGGCGTAGGTCCCCCACTCGGGGACAAATGCCCGGCCGTGGGCCATGGCTCCGGTTATGGAATCGAAGTAATACCATGCTCCGTCGAAGTATTGCAGTCCTTTGACCATCTTGCCGGAATTCGCATTGTAGCGGACCCATTTGCCTCCGCTTGACCGCATGTACGTGTCGCCGTGGAACATGATTCCGGTGATCTCGTTGTAGTAGTACCAGCCCGTGTGCTCGGCGTCAAAATCAAGGTACTTCTCGCCCTTGGCCATTTCTCCCGTGATTAGGTCAAAGTAGTACCAGTTGCCGTTTTGGCAATCCTCGCCCTTGATCATGCGGCGCTCGTCGTCGAAGCGAACCCACTTGCCGCCGTTCTCGCGATGCGTCTCATCCTTGGGAATAAAGACGTCCTTGCCCTGAGCAATGGTCCCGCCCTCATCGGCCCAGTACCAGGCGTCTGAATCGGGATCGTAGAACGCGTGGTTCTCGGCCATGATGCCTTCGTCGAACCAGCGCTCCTCCACAACGTTTTCGATCGTCTCCGTTGACCAGCCGTTTATTGCGTACATCATGGCCCTTGACGTGGAGCTCTGAGTTTCCATCATTTGCTTATTGTCTTGCATACGTACCATACCGGAGTCTGTGTATGCGTACCAGCTCGAGGTCCTCGGCAACGCAAAATACTCGGTCAGGAATTTGAAGTCTTTGCCGAGCGTGAGCTTCGTGAGGCGCAGACAGTCCCAGAAGAGGAAGTCCATGTTTGCCACGCTGGACGTGTCAAACGACGAGAGGTCAAGCTCTTTCAGTTCGACACACCCAAGGAACATGGCTCCCATGAGCTGTAGCTTGCTCGTGTTGAGCCCATGTAGATTCAGAACCTTGAGGGATGCGCAGTAGTCGAACATGCAAGACATGTCTGTAACGTTGGAGGTGTCCAGAGGCGAGAGGTTGAGTTCCTCGAGGCTTACGCAGCTGGAGAACATGCCGCCCATATCGTCGACCTCAGAGGTGTCGAGGTTCTCCAGCCCTTCGATCGAGACGAGCGAGCTGCAGCCGGAGAACATCTGGTAGCAAGTCGTTGCTTTGGACCCCGGAAGGACGACGACGGACTCGATTTCCTTTCTGCTGTCCGACCAGGGCGCAAAAGAACCGTTGTCCGAGAGCGGCCCCCATTCAGGGAGCTCTCCGTCGATGATTAGCTGGCCGTCCTCTATGCGCCAGGCAGCTTCGCCCTGATCATCCGAAACCTCTTCGCTGGAAGCGGGCGCCGCTTCCAAATCCGTTGCATAAACAGCCGATGGCGTTGCGAGCGTAAAGATCAGAGCCGCTGCAAATGAAGCGGCGAGAGCGACAATCGCCGTTGCTGCGGGCTTTCTCATAGAGAACCTCCCAGGTTTCCTGAATTGACAGTGCATAGATTGTATTCGATGGAGTCTGTACGTTAAGTGGGCCAGGCCCCACTGCTTGGACTATGTGCCCATTTGAGGTGGGCTAAACTAAACCAACCTTTGAACAATGGTAAGGAGAATCCTTTTATGGCGGGAGCGGAGAAGACCCTACTACTCCTTGGGGGCTCTAAGCAGCAGGTTGTTGCTATCGAGACCGCGAAGCGACTGGGCTACCGGACGGTTCTCTGCGATTATTTACCGGATAACCCGGGCCAGTTTGCGGCGGACGTGTTTTACCAGGAAAGCACGACCGACCGTGCGAAGATGCTTGAGATCGCTCGACAGGAGAATGTCTCTGGCGTTTTGGCTTACTCTTCCGACCCGGCGGCGCCGACGGCTGCTTATGTTGCCGAGGAACTGGGGCTGCCTACAAACCCGCTTGCATCCGTTGAGACCCTCAGCGAGAAGCACCTGTTTAGGCGTTTCTTGGCTGTGCATGGGTTCCCGTGCCCGAAGTCCGTGGCCGTCTCCGCTGATTCCTCGGCTGAGGACCTGCTTCGGACTGCTTCGAGCATGTCCGCGCCGTGGGTGTTGAAGCCTACGGATTCGTCCGGCTCTAAGGGAATCAGCATTCTGTCTGAGCCTGATATTGAGGCCTTTGAGCGTGCCACGGCACATGCCCGTGAGTTCTCCAGAAACGGTGTGCTTGTGCTTGAGGAGTATATCGAGTCGGTGTTTCCGA
>JAUMVS010000108.1:0-2229 GCA_030530045.1 Phoenicibacter congonensis | reverse complement strand
CGGCGGCGATGTCTTCGTCGTTGACGGCAACGTCGCGTTCTGGGGCCTCATGAGCTGTCTTCGCGATGAGGGACTGGGAGGTTTGGTCCCGGTGGGGGAGCGAAACCCCTCGGGCTTGAGCGATGCTCAGATCGGGCGCTGCAAGGAGACGATCCAAGCACTCGTTACCGCGCTCGATATCCGCTTCGGTGAGCTCAACGTCGAGATAATACTCGGCAAGGATGACACCCCCTATTTCCTCGAGCTCGGTGCTCGCGCGGGTGGCAATATGATTCCGGTGCAGCTCTCCGATATCTCGGGCGTCGATCTCGTCGAGGCGAACGTCCGTTATGCGGTGGGGGATCATTCGATGGACGTTGCTTTCGAAGGTAACGCCATGCCGATTGCCACGTTCGTGTTGCATGCAAGCGAAGGGGGCACGTTCAAGGGCATTGATTACGACGAGACTATTCACCCGCACATATATCGTGAAGTGATGTATGCGAAGCCGGGCGATCGGGTGTCTTCATTCGATGGCGCGAATAAGGCGCTTGGCCTTGTGTTTCTCAGGTTCGACTCTGTTCTGCAGATGGAGAGCATGCTTGAACATGCGGGCTGCCTGATTAAGCCGCTTATTCATTAGCCTCTGATCTATTTGCAGCTGTGATTCGCTATTAATTCAAGATTGGATGGGATCGGTTAGTTGCAAGGCCTTAATGAAGATAACTGCTTGAACTCAAAGTTCGCAAAGGTGTTTGCCCTCCTGCTGTTTGTGGTGGCAGGGCTATTTCTGGCCGTCGTTGCTCTTGTGGCGGTTCTCTCAACGACGATTTATATTGAGACCGACGGCGAGGTGCCTACCGTCGTGTCGCTTTTTTCGCATGGGCTCCTTTTACCGTTGGCGGGGATCGCGGCTGGAGTTGTTGTGATTCTGCTTATGGTGGTGCTGGGCAGATGCTCGCGCCACGTCCCTAAAAAGGTTGTGCTCTGCGTTTTGATCGCCCTCACAACACTGCTTGGCTTGTGGTGGGTCCTGATTCAGGACGTCGATACGTCTCGCTTCGGCGATTCCTATCGCTTGCTACAGTTTGCTAAAGAGGCGGCGGCTGGCAATTGGGAATCCTTTACTGGCTCAGCCGTCATCACAAAGGTGTCTGAGCTACCGGACGATGCGCATCTCTACTTTATGGAGTATCCGTTCCAGGCCGGAATCTTCTGGTACTTCTATGATTTCTATTGTTTGTTCGGCGACGCTGCCGTGAAGGCGCTGCTCGTGGCTAATGTTGTGGCCGATGAGGTGACTATTCTCGCGATCTTGGGGATAACGAAGCTGCTTGGTCGCGATTGCGATGGTTCGTCTGTGGTTGCTGCCGCTCTGCTCGCCCTCTGCGTGCCGCTGCACTTCTCGGCTGCGTTCCCTTACGGGAACAACATCGGTCTTTGCTTTGGGTCCCTGTTCCTTCTTTTGCAATGCAGGGCGTTCTGCGCAGAAGGTGCTGGATCCAAGATTGGCAACATTGCCGCTTCTGCCATCCCATTCGTTTTGACGCTGATGATTAAGTCGACGTTTATCTTGTTCGGCATCGCGGCGGTTATCGGCTGGTTCATCTATGCCATCAAATTCAAGAAGTCTTTGCTGCTTCTGAGCGCGCTGGTCGTGCTTGTGGTCTCGAACACGCTATCGTCGGCTCCTGTTCGTGTCCTGGAGAGTAAGGCTGGGTATTCCTTCGGGGATGGAATGCCGAAGACTTCTTGGTTAATGCTCGGTTCAAATCGCAGTGATTCCACTGACGCGGCAGGGTGGTGGGATACCCAGGCGATTGAGGTCTTTCTTTCCGCCGAAGGTGATAAGAACGTTCAGGGAACCCTTACCTTGAGCGCGATAAAGGGTAACGTGGTTGAGCTTATTGCCAGCCCCACTGAGGCTTTGATCTTCTATTTCGAGAAACTTTCGACCGAGTGGGCGGACCCGACGTTCGAGTTCTTCGTGTATGCCGGCATGAATGCCAAGGATTTCGACACCTTCTTTGATCCTTACGATGCATTAGGAATGGATAAGCCCGCAAAGGTGCTGGTGTCGGTGCTCGACGGCCTGCAGATTTGCGTTTACGTGCTTGCCTTTGCTTACCTGGTTTCTCTTGCGAGGTCGGGTCGCTTCTTCGGACCCCAGCTGCTCTTGGTTGGGACGTTCTTTACCGGCTTCGGCTGCTATTTGCTCTGGGAGGCAAAGGGAATTTACCTCCTTCCTTT
>JAUMVS010000107.1 GCA_030530045.1 Phoenicibacter congonensis | reverse complement strand
CGCGTTGGAACTCGCAGGCGCGGCATGCGAGCACGCAGGCGTCACGCTTGTGGGGTGCTTGGGCGACAACGCGGCATTCGAGCCTGAACGAGAGGTCGCCGCACGAATTGCGGATGCAGCGCGCAAGCGCGGGGTTGAGGTTGTGCGCGCGGCGGGTGGGGCGCTGGTGGAGCAGGGCGACGACCTTCTCAAACTGCACGTCCCCGCACGTTCGCCCGAGCTTATCGACCTGGCAAATGCCCTGTTTAGCACAGAGCAGACCGAGCCCGTTGCGGCGACGGGTGCCCTGCGTGCCTGCATGCCAGCGGGGCGCTACGCCGAAGGGGCGCTGCTTGCCCAGCAGGTCGGCCAGCTTGTTGAGGTGGACGGCATCGCCCCGCGCGAGATTGTCGTCGTGGCACGCAACCCCCTAGCCAAAGCCCAAGCCATAACGGGCCCCCTCTCCGAACATGCCCCGCGCGGCATCGCCGTGGCGGCCGAAGGCACCGACAAGCTTGCCCGCAGCCATGCGGGTGCCTTCGTCCTGGCCTGGGCGCGCCTGCTTGAGGCCGCGCAGGCAGACCCCGACGCACCCGCGCCCGACCTTCGCACGCTTGCAAGCGACCTGGCACGCAGCCCGTATATGCGCATTCCTTTGGGCGCGGCGCTCAAGCTCGACCGCGCTTGGCGACGCAAGCGCACGACGAGCGCCCGTGAGTTCGTCGCCGACCTTGTCGGGCAGTTGGAGGTTCAAGAAAACGACGGAGTCCAAGAAGCCGAGTGCCTGCCCGGCAGCCTACAACCAACTGCCGACGACACAGTGTCAAGCGCTCATCCCCTCGCCCCCTCCTGCCCAACCTCCCCATTCCCCGGCCCCGACTCTTCCCGAGACCTTGCCTGGGTGCTCGCATTGCTGGACGCCCGCCTGCCTCAATCCCTCACGCCCGACGACGCCTTCGAGCGCGCCTGCGCAAAGGGAATAGAGCGTGCCACGCAGCAATGGCACGATTTCATGGGGACCACACCCAGCGCCGAGACGCTCGCGTGGCTGCTCGACACCCTGTCGGCTCCCAAAGGCTGGGTCAGCGTGCCGGCAAGCGACATCGCCGCGCAACGCCAGGCTCGCGTGCTGCAGGCAAGCCCCAATGCCGTGCGCGTCGTGACAGCCGGCGAAATGGATGCCATCGAAGCACGAGCCGTCATCTTCTGCGACCTCACGGCCGACACGTACCCACTGCGCGAGCGCGTCGACGTGAAGAGCGCCCTGTGGAGCGCCCTGAACCTGCCGAGTGGCCCAGGGCAGGTCGCAACGTTGCGGCGCACGTTCCGCGCGTCCCTTGAGGCGGCTAGCGATGTCATGGTTGTCGAGCGTGCCTTGGCCGCCGCGGCGGCCAAGCCCCTGCGCCCCAGCGCCCTGCTCGAGGAACTCGTGGACTGCTACCGAGACGACCCGTCTGACCTCGACGGCCTCGACCGCACGACGGGGCTGCCCCGCACGGGCGAGATTCCCCTCATGGGCATGGGCGAGGAGAGGTTTGCCGAGCTCGCAAGCCCCATCACCTATGCGCCGGCGATGACGGCGTGCAGGCCGGCCATCTTCGAGCTGGCCGATTCCACGCTCGCCGACCTCTTGAGCAAGCCCGACGCCCCCTGGTCACCCAGCGAGCTGGAATCACTCATCAACTGCCCCATGCGTTGGCTGCACGAGCGCAAACTTCCCTCCGACGAGCTCGACATCCCCTTCGGCGACCCCCGTGCGCGCGGCACGTTCTGCCACCTGGTGCTTGAGCGCTTCCACGACCTGCTCGGCGAGCGCACGGGCATCGCGCGCATCACGACCAACACGCCGCGCGAAGTGTGGGAGGGCGTGTTCGCGGAGAGCTTCGAGTATGCCTGCGCACGGCAACCCCAAGAGGAGCGGCCCCTCATCCCCGTCACCGAACTTGAAAAAGCCCAGCTGCGCGGTATCGGCCGCGACCTGCTGCATTGTCTCGAGCGCGAGCAATACATGCCCGAGGGCTTTGTGCCACAAGCAAGCGAGTTCAAGTTTGGGCAGGACGGCCAGGCGCCCGTCACCTTCGGCGGCGTGCATATCCGCGGCTCCATCGACCGGCTCGACGTCAACCCCGAGAACAACGCCGTGCTCGTCGTAGACTACAAAGGCGGCCTGCAAAAGGGGCACGGCCCGGTGCAGGTGGCCGAGGGACTCGACCCGCTCCCCCGCCATTCGCAAATCCTTATGTACATGGCGACAGTGCAGCAGCTCATGCCCGAAAACCCCCTGGCAGGCGGCCTGTATGTCTCATATAAGAAACCTGTATGCGCCGGCTTTCTCAACCCTGAGCTTGTGGGTCTCATCAGCGACGACAAGGGTGCCTACCTGCAACGCAAAAAGTGCGTGCCCCTGCCCGCCGCAGACGGCACACCCGGCATCGAGGTCGCAATCACGCGCGCGGAAGAAGCCACACGCGAGACGATAGACGAGCTGCGCGAGGGGCGCGTTGTGGCACGCCCGCGTTTTGGCAAGGAATCGTGCAGCTACTGCCCGCTTGCCGGCAGCTGCCCCAAGGAGGAGATGTAGCCATGGACCTGAGCACGCTCACCCCCCAGCAGCGCGCCTGCGTCGAACACGTAAACGGCCCCCTGCTCGTCAGCGCCGGCGCCGGATCGGGCAAGACGTTCATGCTCACGCAGCGCATCGCCTATGCCCTGCTCAGCCCCGAGCTCTCCGGCGTCACCGACATCGACCAGGTGCTTGCCATCACCTTCACCGAGGCGGCGGCGGCCGAGATCAAGGCACGCGTGCGCAACAAGCTGCGCGAAGAGGGCATGGCCGGCCAGGCGCTCAAGGTCGACGCCTGCTGGATTTCCACCATCCACGGCATGTGCTCGCGCATCTTGCATGAAAACGCCCTTGAGCTGGGCCTCGACCCGCAGTTCGGGCTCATCGGCGACATCGAGCAGGCTCGCCTGCTCTCGCAATGCATGGACGAGGTCCTGCGCGCCTCAAGCGGTCAGTTCGACGCCCTCTTCGACGAGTACGGCAAAGACAAGGCCGCCCGAATGGTGCTCGACCTGCTTGCGCAGGCCTCAAACGTGCGCGGCGAGCTTGAAAGCCTCGTGGTCGCACCGTGCATGGACCCACATGAGATTGCGCGCGACATGTACGATGCCATCATCGCGGTGGATGCCACAGCGCGGCAGGACGTGAACACCAAGGGCAAGCAGGGCACCATCGCCCCCAAGATTCGCGACATGGCCGAAGGCGAGTTCGGCTGGCGCACGTTCGAGCGCCTCGATGCCCAGGGTGCCCTCACGTACCAGGAGCTTCTCACGGCAATCGCCGGCATCCCCACCGACTTGTACCGAGGCAGCAAAGAGCCCTTCGCCACCGCCGTCGCACTGTTCCGCCAGACGGTGATCAGGCTTCGCCGCGAGTGCGAGATGGGCCTGGCAGACGCTGCGCGCTCCAGCCTCATGGGCATGGCACGCGAGGTGCATCGCCTCTACGAGCAGCGCAAAGCCGCCCTGGGTGTGCTCGACCAAGACGACCTCATCCACAAGACGCTCGACGCATTTGAAAACGCACCTGAGGTGGAGAGCCGCTATCGCGACAAGTTCCGCCTCATCATGGTCGACGAGTTTCAGGACACAAGCGAGCTGCAGATTGCCCTCATTTCCCACCTCACCCACGGCGACCAGCGCCTTTGCACCGTGGGCGACACCCAGCAGAGCATCTATCGCTTCCGCGGGGCCGACGTGGGCACCTACCTGGCGCACAAGCGCCACATGCGCGAGCTTGAGACGGACGCGGGCGGCCTGGCATGCGAGCTCGACCGCAACTTCCGCTCGCATGGCGACATCATCCGCTTCGTGAACAAGCTCTTTAGCCAGGAGCGCGTGTTTGGCAGCGACGAGTTCATCAAGCTGGGATTTGACGAAAAGCACGCCGAAAACCCCCGCAACGTCTTTCCCGATGTGGCCCGCATCGAGGTCATCGCGCATTCCTCCGAGCATGGCAAAGGCGTTTCCTCGGCAGACCGCGTGCCGTTTGAAGCCGAGGCAATAGCCGAGCGCTTCTGCGCACTGCATGAGACAAGATCTGCCAACTGCCGCTGGGCCGACATGGTCATTTTGCTGGGGCGCATGACAAACGCCGAGGTGTACGCCCAAGCGCTGCGCAGGCGCGGTGCCCCCTGCACCATCACGGGCGGCTCGGGATTCAAAGACACGCCCGAGGCGCTGCTGGTAGCGTCGCTGTGCAGCGCGCTGACAAACCCGCTCAACAGCGAGGCCCTGGGGGATGTGCTGGCAAGCGACATGTTTGGCCTGGGGTCAGATGAGTTGCTGGCCCTGGCGACCTCGCCCGAAGGCCATCGCCGCGACTTTTGGGGCGGGATGGCGGCATGCGTCAGCGGCGAGCCTGACTTTTGGGGCGCGCCGTTCTCTGCGCGTGCAAAGCTCGCGGCAAGCGTGCTGCTCCATGCAGCGAGCAACCTAGGCACAGGCACGCTCAGCTCGATGCTCGACGAAATCGCAGTTGAATCTGGGTATCTGACACGCTTGCAAGCGCAAGGCCCCCAGGGCATGGCACAAGCCGCCAACTTCTTCAAGGCGCTGCGCATGGTCGAGGATGCCGAAAGCTCCAACCCCTCCGAGGGTCCCGCGCAGGTTTGCACACGCTACCTGCAGGCAATCGACGGCGGAGTGAAGGAACGCCCCGGCTCGCTCAACACCGACGAGCAGGACGCCGTGCGCATCCTCACCATCCACAGCTCCAAGGGCCTCGAGTACCCCATCGTTGCGCTGGCCGACTTCAACAGATCGGCCGAGGGGCCGAACAGCAACCTCGCCCTTGAGTGCACATGCGGCCACGTCTATGTCTCGCTCACGCCTGGAAGCTCAAAACCCGAGCTCAAAGACCCTCCCAAACTGAGCGAGCCCATGATTGCGCGCCTGGCTGAGGCCAACGCCCTCGAAGAGCCCGCCTCTCTCGGCGATGAGGACCTCACCGCCGGTTCCTTCCATGAGGCCCTCAAGGCGCGCCGCGATACCGAGGAGCTGGCCGAGGGGCGCCGCAAGTTCTACGTCGGTGCAACGCGACCGCGCGAGGCGCTCATCATCGCTGTGAACTTCACCGCAACCAAAGGCAGCACAAGCAAAGACGACTGCATCAACGATCTGCGGGCAAGTTTGTTCGGCGAAGACGGGGCGTGGCACAGCGCACCCAAGGGCATAGACTACAGCGGCACAACGCCCG
>JAUMVS010000106.1 GCA_030530045.1 Phoenicibacter congonensis | reverse complement strand
AGTTGTGGGTGCTGCGCAATGGGGACGATGAGTTGTGTGCAGCTTGCACAATGGGGACGATGAGTTGCGTGCAGTGTTGTGACGCGCCGAGGAGAGGTGCGATTAAGGTTAGTCGTGTTCGATTTCGATGGAGGAGATTTCGAGTTCGCTACCGTGAACTAGCGTTGTCCACTCGCAGCCGCATTCCGGACACTTACGATGGAACATGTCGTGCTCCCATTCGTGCCCACACTCAGGGCAAATCGAGGAAGGCTGGATGTATTCGACGCAAAGCTTTGAGTCTTTCGTGAACTCGTCATTGTCGGCAAGCAAGCGATAGGAAAACTGCAAGGCGTCGTCTACGACCTCTTTGTAAATGCCAATTTGCAGATTGATTTTCAGAAGCTTGGTCGCATGCTGGGCTTTTGCCGCGCCGACCGCGGTGTCGAGCACGTTCGTCACAATCGAAAGCTCGTGCATTGCGCGCCGCCCCTATTTCTTGGTGATGGACATGCTGCCCTCTTCGAGCTCGTCCATCTCCTCTTCATCGCGCGCGATTCGGCGTTTCAGAACAATCTTTGCCACAAGCAGGCTGATTTCGTAGAGCGCAATGAGCGCCGCGAACATCATAAGCATCGTAATTGGCGAAGAGTCAGGCGTAACCATTGCGCAAATGACTAGCAGCACAACATAGATTTCACGCCACTTTCCGCGAAGCGTTTTGTATGGCACAATGCTAAAGATTACCAGGTAGAACACAACAAGCGGAATTTCGAATGCGAAGCCAAACGAAATCAGGAACTTGATGATGATTGAGATGTAGGTCGACATTCTTGGCTCGATTGTGCCAAGGCCCGAAGCCTGGTCGGTGAGCCAGCCAAATGCTGCGTTCAAAATTACGAAGTAGCAGAAAAGCACGCCGAAAATGAAGAGCGTACACGCAACAATAAACGTTGGCACGAACCATTTGCGCTCATTTGGTTTCAGTGCTGGCAGGAAAAACGCGAGCACTTGCCAAAGAATTACCGGTGACGTGCCAATAAATGAGTAGAAAAGTGTAATCGTCAGGCGCGTCGTGAACGACTCGAACGGGTCAAGTGCGTTTAGCATAACCTGACCATTTTCGCCCAGTGGCAAGAAATCGCCAATTGGGTAGAGCAAAATTTGGCCCATTGTTGGAGATGCCAGGTAGAAAATCACGATTGCAATCAGCATGCAAACGACGATGCGCACCAAGCGCATACGAAGCTCTGCCAAGTGCTCAAAAAGCGACATTTTCGCAGGACCGATAGGCATTATTTCTCCTCCCCGTCCGCGCTTGTCTCTTCTGCTTTGACTTCTATCTCAGCTTCAACAGCATTTGCAACTTCGTTTTCGCTGGCATCTGAGTTAGTCTTGCTAACCTCAGATTCAGCCTCAGTATTTTCTACAGTCGATGTTGATTCTGACGCGTCTAGCTGGTCTTTTTCGCCAGCAGTGTTAGTTTCAACTTGAGCGGCGTCAGCCTTAGCATCTGATGAGTTAGCCTCGCTAACCTCGGTTTCAGAGTCAGCAGCTTCTGCTTCGTCATCTTCTGTGTAGGAAGCTTCGGCTACAGCGGCAGCTTTTGCAGCCATTGCAGTTGCTGCCTGGCGTTTTTTGCGATCTTCATCGTATTTCGCACGCTTTGAAGCATTAGAATTCTCGTCAGCTAAATCGGCTTTTTCCTGGTCGTGAGCTTTACGCTTTTTCTCGTAGGCCGCCTTCTTCTCAGAAAGCTCATCTTTGCGCTCGCTCAGCGAATCCTTCGTCTCACCAGCAACGTCTTTGATGTCGTTCTTGAGATCCTTTGCACTGCTAAACGCTATGTTTTTAGCGCGCTCGGCAGCATCGAGAGTGCTCTGAAAAGGGTCTTCCGCATCAGGGTCGAGGAAGTCCTTAAAATTGACGCCTGCCTGGGCTTCCTTTTGAATAGCGCGAAACTTGCCGACGGCATGACCGACGGTTTTCGCAATTTTCGGAAGCTTATCAGGTCCAAAAATGATGAATCCAAAAATGAGGATTATGACGAATTCTGTAAATCCGATTCCGAACAAGTTATTCCCTAACTAGAAAGAACCGAGGACGGTAAGCGCGACGGTAGGAATTCCCAGCGCTAGCACGAGAATTACACAAATGACAACCGTGAAAATTTTCTTCGAGCGCTCGGCGCGTTCCTTCGCGGCCGCCTGCTTTTTCTGCGCCTCTTCAGCCGCCTTCTGCTTCGCCTCCATCTGCGCCTTCGAAAGCTTGCGCTGCCCGACGTTCTTCGATTTAGTTTTTCTATTTGCCATTAATTATCTAACCACCCTTGCAGGTAAAATATCAAGTTTATATGCTACCCGAAGTTAGTTCCCGTTGGTGAACTTCATGCGAACCTGTGAAAAACGCTCTGCGACCTCGGAATATTTGAAGCCCGAGGTGAATTTTTTGTCTTCGTAGAGGATGTTGCCTTCGACCATCGTGAGAATGACGTCGGATGCGCTGCACGAGTTTACGACCGCAGAAATTGGGTTCAAGCCCAGAACCTGGAGCGATTTGCGCAGGTCAACGGCGGTAATGTCGGCAAGTTTGCCAGGCTCGAGCGTGCCAATCTTGTCGTCCATGTGAAGAACCTGAGCGCCGCCGAGGGTGCCAAGGTAGAGCGCAGTGGAAGATTTCATGAAGCTTCTCGCATCGGTTGCACGATGAAGAAGCAGAGTCAAGCGCATTTCGCGGAGCATGCCGTTTGCTTCAGAAGCGGCAGGCGTGTCGGAGCCGAGACCTGTTGGAATGCCGAGCTGCAAGAACTCGTGAATTTTCGCGAGACCCATGCCGAGCTGAGCTTCCGAACCAGGGCAAGAAGCGATGCCCACGCCGTATTGCTTGAGCGTTCTGATGTCGTCATCGTCAACGTGAATTGCATGGATAACGCTCACGTCGTCGGAGTCAAAAGCACCCCAGTTCTTGGCATATTGCGTTGGGCTAACGCCGAAAGGAAGCCAAGGTGGGACCTCGACATAATTAAGGTTGCGATTGCCTTTTTCGTCGGGGCTAAACATCGAAGTGCCGCTGCGAATGAACTCATATTCCTCGCGCGAACCCGCCAAGCGAAGCTTCACTGGCGTGTTGTTTTTGCGAGCATATTCCGAAACCTTCGTGAAAAGCGAAGGGTGAGTTTCGAACGTTGTAGCTGGGGAAATGCCAACACGAACACGGTCGCCGTCAGCAATTTTGCCCCACGCGTCCATCTCGCGAACCGCGCGATTCATGACGTCGTCGACGCGCTCTTTGTCAGGCGCGCAAACGTCTTTGTAAACAATTCCGCGAAGGCCCATCTCGCTCACAGCCTTGACTGGGCCGTCGGTGCCAGAAAGGTCAGCTACAGTCGTAATTCCGGAACGAATTTGCTCCATGCAACCGATGAGCGCAGAGTCGTATTTATCCTGCTTCGACATCTTCGAAGTGAAATCAACATATTTCAGAAGCCACGAAGTGTAAGGCTCGTCGGCAACGGTGCCGCGAAGCAACGTGCGGTCGAGACGCGTGTGCAGGTTCACGAAACCAGGCATAATCGCCGCAAGACCGAGGTCTTTGAACTCCTCGTTTGGATAATGCTTTTTCAGGTTGACTGTTTTGTCAACATCAACAATTTTTCCGTCGCGAACCAAAACGCCAGCGTCGATGAGTGGTTCGGATGAAATTGGGAATACATATTTAGCAGTTAAAATCATGATTAAATTCTATCTCATTTCCCTGTTGGGGGCGCAAATTTGGGCCCTTGGTTAAACGCGTTTGCGCCGGCTGAAACCGCGGCTTCGACCCACACAAACCTGTGCTTTTTAGAATAGCAAAAACCAGCCACTAGTGAGCGCGCAATTGACGAGCGCACCACTTTTGCAGCCGCATTTTTCACAGAAGAAGTCGCAGAAGAATTTGCGGAAAATTACGCAGAAAACCTGTCCATGTCATCGGGCGTGTTGATGTTTACAAAACAACCTCCGCGCGGAACGGCCTCGCGAACGTCGGCCTGCGTCATGTCGTGGAATTGAAGCTGCGAATCGCAAAGAAAACCCTGCACGCGAGTTTCGCCGTTGTCGAGCGCACGATTGACAGCCGCCAGGCAAGTCTCACGATTATAAAGCGCATGAAAAGGCTCGTGACCGTGCCGATTTACCGGAATCACGACGTCGGCTTTCGTCTCGTTCATGATGCCGATTTGCTTTGCGAGCAAATGCTCAGAGGCAAAAATCATGTCGCAAGCAATGCAACAAACGCGCGGGCACGACGACTCACTAAACGCGGTGTACATGCCGGTCAGCGCACCTTGCTTCGGCAGTGTGTCGCGACAAACTTTCACAGGAATTCCGTAATCATCCTTTAAATAATCAAGCCTCTCAGGATGATTTGAAGTGATCACAACCTCGTCAACATAGTCGCGAAAACGCTCAATTTGCTCCTCAATCACATGCTTACCCTCGAAAATGAGGTCCTCTTTCGGGAAGCCCATGCGTTTCGACTCCCCACCTGCCTGAATCACAAGAGTTACCTGCTTGCGAACATAGTTCTCTTGCAGATAATTTGCGATTTCCGCAACAGAATCGAAGCCAAAAAGCGGAATATTCGCCTCCGCACATGCCACAATCACAGGCTCGATGTCAGAGACAACCCCGACGGGCATTTCGAAGTCTTCGGTCGTCGGAAGGCCCTTCGCCAAAGCGTCCAAATTCGCAAGAAATTCGTGGGAATATTCCGTGTCGCGCTCGCTTGCGGCGCGCATAACTTCAATGATTGGGAGGCCAGAATTGCGGTAGCCCTCGACGATTACGATGTCGTGACCTGGCATTGTGTCCACGATTTCGTCGCACTCAATTTCCTCGTCGATGTCGCGAATGCGAGCGACTTTAACAGGCGACGAAATGACGACCTCGGTCGCGCCAGCAGCTTTATGGCGGAAAGAATCCTTGCCGGGCACATCAATTTCAAAGTTGCCGTGAGTGTGATGTTTGACTGAGCCAACGTCAAAGCCGCGCTGCGTCAGCTCGGCAATCAGCTTTTCAAGAAGCGTAGTCTTGCCAGAATTGTGCCTGCCCACGAAAGAAATGGCAGGTGAAGGTATGTTTGCACGTTTACTCACAACTCATCGTCCCCTTTTTGCAAATAACTCATCGTCCCCATTGTGCATTGTCTCAAAAACCATAGCCTTGCAGGTTAAACAAACGAAATCCAAAAGAAATTTGCTCGCCCGCACACAATTCATCGTCCCCTTTTTGCCGCT
>JAUMVS010000105.1 GCA_030530045.1 Phoenicibacter congonensis | reverse complement strand
CAGCGGCGCGAATGATGATGCTAGCAGTATTCTTACTGTAGATGCAGCCAACAAGGGTAACGTGTACAGCGTCGGCGCAGCAGTTACCGCAGGTACGGCCAATGCTTTGAATGGCGTGGTTGTTGTTAACCGCGGTCGTAATGATGTAGAAGCTGTTATTGACAAATATGACGGCGAAAATGCGAAAACTGATGGTGGACGTACGAAGCTCAATAATATGAGTAAGGTGGCAGTGAAGTCCTCGGATGACAGCAACCAGCTGGCAGTAGTGGGTGCGGTAAGCGTCAGTGCAGGCAGCAATGCTAAATTTGCGGCTGGCGGCAGCGTAGCTTATAACGAAATCGGCAATATCACCGGCAGCGCTGGCGAGAAAAAGCAAACCAACAAGGCTACTATCAATAATGCTGATATTACCACTACTGAAGATGGCAAGATTAGCGTCAATGCCGTAGATGAATCTACGCTGACGACTATTTCCGTAGGTACCTCCATTACTACAGGTAATGTGGCCTTCAGTGGCGCAGGCTCTGCTGCTATGATCAAGAAGGATACCGATACAGAGCTTGTTAATACCAATATCAATAAGGATAAGAATAATGCAGCGACTGTGCAGGCTACTGCTGACAGCAAGGGCAAGATTACTACCGTTGCCGTTGTTGCTGCAGGTGCTAAAGACGCTGCGATTGGTGCAGGTATTGCGGTTAACCAGCTCGATGCTGATACCAATACTACTGTTACCAATGGTGAATACAAGGTTAAGGGATTCACAGCCGAAGCTAAATCTGACAGCAGCATTCTTTCTGTCGGCGTAGCTGGCGGTGTTGCCAAAACTGCAGGTATTGCCGGTAACATCGGCGTAAACCTGCTGGCGAACGATACCAAGGCTGCGATTGACGGTGCCAAGATTAATGCAGACGGCACGCTGGCCGTAATTGCCAAGAGCAAGGATACCCTGCAGAATTTTGCAGGTGCCTTTGGTGTGGCGGCAGGCGGTCAGGCCGGCGTTGGCATGGGCGTAGCCTACAATGAAATCAGCGGTACTACTGAAAGCGTAGTTAAGAATAATGCAGAGCTGACGGCAGCAGGCAATGATGCAGGTGTGGCTGTCAACGAACGCAATAAGGATAATGATAATGTAGTCAGCGATAAAAAGCGCACCGGCGTTATTATTGCGGCTGATGCGGAGCACAAGCTGACGAATGTAGCAATCAGCGGCGGTGTGGCAGTCAGTGCGGACGTTGGCGTGGGCGTAGCAGGTACGGTTACTGTTAACCGTATTTTGGGCGCAACCAATGCCAAGGTAACGGATAGCAGCATTAATGCAGCATTGACCGACCGCAGCAAGGCAGACGTTTATGTAGCAGCAAACGATGCTACCAAGAGCGAAAGCCATGTAGGTTCGCTGGGTGTAGGCGGTGGCGCTGATGGTGGTGCAGGCTTCGGTCTGGCATCTGATACTGGTGTTGTCAGCAGAAATGTAACGGCAATGATTGACGGTGGCAGTGCGAAGAAGCTTGTCAACGGCAATAGCATTGACGTCGCTGCCTTGAATAAGGCGAACATGTCTACCAACTCCTACGGTATTGCCGCAGCTGGCGGCGCTTATGGCGCCGGAGCCGGCGCAGGCACCGTTTCGGTTGCTAAGCTGGACGCAGAAACTACTGCTGCAGTAAAGAATATCCAAGGCACGAATAATGGTTTGGCAATTACTGCTGACCACGTTAACGATATTACGTTGCGCAGCGCTGCTGCCGCAGCTTCCGGTGCGCTCGTGAGTGCTGCCGGTGGCGCAGGCATCGGCGTAGTGGATGATGACAGCAAGACTGTTGCTGAGCTGAGTGGCAGCAAAGTAACGGCTGAAACAGGTGATATCACTGTTAACGCTGCCAACAAGACTGATGTGACAACAGCAGTTTTTGGCGTAGCTGCCAGCATGGTTGCAGGTGGCCTGAATGTTGCTGTAAATAATCTGGACAATACTGTTTCCACGCTGGTGAAGGATAACAGCAACCTGCAAGCACAGGGCACCTTCGCAGCGAAGGCAGATAACAGAGTGAAGACAAGCTTTGTTAACGGTGCAGATGCTGTTGGCGCTGCAGGCGTTGCCGTTGGCGTAGGCGTGAACACGATTGACACAGGCGTTATCACCGAAATCAGCGGCAGCAAGATTACTGCCGGTGCCATCGACGTGGCAGCAACCGAAAAGCTGGACGTTAAGCAGGTAGTAGAAAACGCTGCGCTCGGCGGACATGGCTACAGTGCGAACGTCAGCGTAACCACGATTGGCGCAGCAGCTGCAGACCAGTATGGCGATACTGAAACTACGGATAGTGATAAAAAGGCAACCTTTAATACAAACGATATTCTCAATAAAGCAAATGCTGCAATTGAAGGCCAGGGAACTGTCGGCACTGTTACTAATAAAGACGGCAAGAGCAGTTCTAATGCTGCAGGCATGACCTTTGATAAATATACCGACAGCAACGGCCAGAAGCTGAGTGCAGGCCCCGGTACTACTGCCAGCAAGGGTAGCAGCAAGGCTGCAGGCGTGCAGGCGAAGGTAAGCAATTCTACGCTGCAGTCAACAGGCGATACGAAGGTTAATGCTAAGCGTACTGTTGACGCCAAACTGACTTCGGCGCAGGTGGCAGCAGGTATCGCAGGCAATGGCATTGCCGCTTCTGTTGCGGTTCTTGATGTAGAACGCAAGACCGGTGTAACCATCAACAATAACAGCAAGCTCAGTGGTAAGAATGTAACGCTTGGCAGTGCGCAGGACGGCACGTCCAAGATTGATGCTTATCAGGTAGCAGCAGGCGCTACTTTCGCAGGCAGTGCTGCCTACGCGCAGAACAGTCTGCATGGCGCTAATGCTATTACTATCGATAGCAGTACGCTTCAGGCTACAGGCGATAACAGCTCCAAAGGTACGTTGACAGTTAAAGCAGAGGATACCAGCAGTGCAGCAGTACGTACTATCGGCGCAACTGCAGGCGCTGTGGCTGGCGGTGTGCTGGTAACTAATGCTACAAATAATAGCGATAATACTGTAACTATTGGCGGCAGCAAGTTGATTGCCGGCAAAGAGTACAGTTACGGTAATGGATATTATAATATCGGCAAGGTTGACGTTGCTTCTGTCAAAGCCAACAGCATTACCGCAGAAACCTACGGCGGCATGGTTGGCATTGCTGCGGCACAGGGAATTGTTGCACTCGCTACGGATGCAGGCAGCAGCAAGGTTAACGTAACCGGTGCTTCCGGCTTCCTCGGCAACAACGTAAGCATGAACGCAACCAATAAGCCTGCAGTACGCGCAGAGGCACAGGCTTATACCGGCGGCCTGCTGGCGGTAGCAGGTGTGGCAGTATCCAAGGCTAAGGCCAGCGGTACGGTAGAAGCAAAGGTTGCGGACGGCAGCAGCTTTGCAGCTGATAATGTGGAGATTACGGCAAACGTAACCACCCAGACTGCCAAGGATGAGAACAATAAAGAATATGCTGTAGATAATGTAAGCGCTAAAACAATCGGCACTACTGCCTCCGGTCAATACGCTGCAGGCTTCAATACTGCTTATGCAGAAAATGATATGACTGTCAGCGTTGATGTGGGCAAAGAGCAGTATAATGTCAACGCTTTGAAGCTCAAGGCTGATAATGCTTCGGTTATTGCGGCAGATACCTTAGGCGTAACGGTGGGCGGTTATATTGCCAGCGGCAGCAACTGATCCGATACCAAGACGAACCTGACGACCAGCGTAAAGGCTGCAGGCGTTAAAGAGAATGTATATAACAGCCTGGGCGCTGTAAACATCAACAGCTCCGGCTACAGTGCAGTAAACAATGATGCTAATGGCTATGGCGGCGGTATCGTAGGCTTCAACCCTGTTGCCGCAAGGTCGGAGAATGAGATTACTACCAATACTACTGCTGACGTGAGCGGCAAATGGCAGAATGTAGGCTCCCTGAGCGTTGCTGCCAACAATGCGGATAAGCTGGATATTCTGGCGGACTCCCTGACGGCGGCTGTTGTCGGTGCCAGCGGCACAGAAATTAAAAACAAGGTTGCGCATAACGCTAATATCAACGTAACAGGCGATATTACAACCAGTGGCAAGCAGTCCTACATTGCCAACAACACGCTGAACCATGACGTTGACCTGAAGGGCAGCGGTTATGGCGGTGGCAGTGTCAACGTTAATGATATGGACAACGAGCTGCAATATATTGCTGGCGTAAATATTAATAATGCAAACTTGAGCGGCGTTGGCAGTGCAGGCTTGATTGAAGCGCTGGCTTATACCGACGGCAAGATGAATTACAGTAATACGCTTAAATCTGCCGGCGTTGTTCCTGTTACTATCGCAGCGAGCAAGAATGTTATCACTTATGACAACAGCATCAATGTTACTGACAGTAATCTGTCGACGGCGAAGGCTGATCAGGATATCACCCTCGCAGCAACCGATGAAACCACCGCAACCTTTGATACTACTGCAGATACCCAGGGCGGTGCTGTGGGTGCAGCTTCTGCCAAAACAGATAACACTCTGAACCGCAGCAACAAGATTACCGTTACTGACGGTAAGATTCTCAGCACCAATGACGTAAATATTTACGCAGGCGCAAACCTGGACGGCATTACCTCCTCGCTGACCTATAACGTGCTGGCGGATGCATATAACAAGACGGCAGTTCCTCTGGCTACTGCTCCGAAAGCCAAGAACACGATGACGCAGGAAAATCAGGTAAGCATCAACGGTGATATCGACAGTGTACGCCATGTCAACTTCAAGGCTGGCAAGGGCATGACCACTGTATCGACCTCTGCCCGCGAATATAACATCTATAAGGGTACCAGCGGCAGCGGTTCTGTTACCTCCACCGCCTTGGGCGAGGTAACTCCGGGCGAAACAGTTACCAACTATGTGGATATTGCCAGCGGTAAAAAGGTACGCGCAGGCATCCATAATAATCTGGAGCTTACCATCAGCGGCAGCACTAAGGTTACTAATCCTGAGTTTGACGCGAACGGCAATGTTATTTCCGGTAAAGAAGGCAGCATAGACTTCAGCGGCATCAAGGTTACCACCGGTGCAGGTCAGGATTGGTTCGATACCAAGCAGAATGTTGTTGCAGCTGTGGTTGAGCTGGAAAATGGTCTTTACGCCCGTCTGGAGGAAATTAATGATCTCCTGGGCCAATATGCTTCCACCTCTGACGAATACAGCATTTTGAACAGCGAAAGAGAGCGCATCCTC
>JAUMVS010000104.1 GCA_030530045.1 Phoenicibacter congonensis | reverse complement strand
TACGCGCTTCGCGCTCCCAGGGTTCGCTTCCGGATGCGCCGCCATCGGAAAACTAACTCTCGGCGCGAACGAGCGGCCAGTCTTCATCTTGATACCTGTTAAATGAGGACCTTGTGTTAGGAAGTTACACGCAGGAAATCGATGAGGAGGATGATCTTCATGCGCTCGACCGGGTCATTGAAGTCGCAGTGTAACAAATCTTCTGCCTGCGAAATTCTTTTGCGAACCGTGTTGATGTGCACGTTTAACTTCTCAGCGGTTACAGAATAGTTCATGTTGTTCGACAAATAAACGTTGAGCGTCTCAAGAACATCCTGGTTGCGCATGTCATCGGAAAGGTTGCGGTAGTCGTGCAAAAGCTCGCCAATTTCGTCGTCGGGGATGCGAATCCACGCAAGAGGACCAAGGTCGGAGTAGCGCAAAATCTCCCTTTCAGGCATGAGCGCCTTGCCAATTCCCATTACACGGCGGCATTTTGAAACGGAACGCTTGACCGAAACAATCGTAGCAGCGTCTTCGACAATCGCAATTGTGACCGATGCATTCGGAATTTTTTCCTTAATTTTCGCCTTGAAGTTCTCCAGAGCGTCGCGCTTCAAATTAACGTCGGCGCCAATTGCGCCGCTTGGAGTGATGAGCAAAATTTCGTGCTTGCCAATGATTGCAAATTTTGCAAACTCGCGCATCGACGAAGCGTAGAAGCCGCGCTCGAGTTCAACGCGGAATTTATTAACGTCAACCTCTGGAATTTCTAGAAGGATGTGGTCGTAGGCTTCCGTAATCGAAATGCCATTCATGGTTGCTTGGGTTGCAACGCGCTTCAGGTCGTCCTTGTCGCAGGTGAGAGCGTAATTGATGAGGCTCTCAAACGTCATCTTGTTCTCTTCGCTCACGACGTGCAAGTTCTCGTAGAGCGAAAGAAGCGCCAGGTAGGCTATGCGAACCATCGTCTCGTCGTAATAATCGATGAGCTCGCGACTCTCGAGAATTACAAAGTAGCCATACATTTTGCCTTGGCTCACAATCGGCAAAACAATCCACGACACAGGCGCAAGGTCGGTGTCTTCGAGCTGCAACAGGCGGTAGCGTGACATGTTGATGTAGTCGCAAAGCGTGTGGCGCGTGTGCGGCACAGTCGTGTTCCAAAATTCGCAATCGTCGAGGTTATAAAGCGATGCTTTCTTGCGGAAGTCAGAAGAGCTGTAGTAGGTCTCGTCCTCGTCGATGTCGAAAATCGCGCAAGGAAATTTCATCTCGCCTTCGACTTCAGTCAAAATTTTGCGAATCTTTCGCGATTTGTAATCGGGCAGCTCATATTCCGAAGAACCAGCGCCAGGAAGCTGAAACTTCATGATGGAACGATTGATGACAGAAGCATTGATTTGCGTAATCAAATCCATCCACGCAATAGAAAAAGGTGCCTGAATGAGCGGCACTTTTATCTCGTCAAACATCTTGATCATTTCTTCTGGAATGGCGTCCAAATAACGACCCGACTTAATCATCATTGCTGCACAGTCGTCCAAAAAGCCAGCCTTCTTAGCTTCGTCGATGCAGTTTGGATATTCCTTCAAAATAAAGCCCGAAGACACGACAAGCTCACGGCCGCGCGACCACTTAAATGCGTCTGGCGCTTCCAAAAATGCAATGCCTTGTATTTCGCGAGCGAGGCCTTTTCTGCCTGCTACGACCTTAAAATCTTTAAAATAATCGTTCGATAAAAGTTCTTTAACTGAAATCCCCATGACTTTTACTCCCCCTTTTGTTTCATTCTACATAAATGGGAATGAGAAAACCGAGCGCACGGCGTGAATTAACACGAATTCATTAAACAAAAAACAGGCTCCAGTTTTGGAGCCTGAGTTCTGCGATATCGATATCCAAAGAAACTTTTGGGGAGGGGCACCGATACCTTTATGAGTTTCTATAGACTAAAAAAGATTTAAAGACGAGCTGGTCCAAGCAGAGGTTCGTAGTCCTCAGGCTTTTTGGATTCAAACTCGGCAATGATTTCTTTTCTTGCCTCTTCGTTGGTTACGAGCTCGTAGGCCGTGCCCGCAATTGCTTTTGCCGCCCAAACAGCTGCTTTTTGGCCGATTGTTGAACCGCCGCAAGCAGTTGCTTGCCATGTGTGTGGAGCCACACCGATTGGCCAGCAAGCCGCAGTGATGAGGTTCATTGGCATAATCATGCTGACGTCGCCAGAGTCGGTTGAAGCATTGATTGGGTTTTTCTGCCAAAGATCGCGATGAGCAGTGCCGATAAACATTGGGCCGTCTTGCTCGAAGCTCTCCTGAGCTCTCTTGAGCATTACAGGATTTAGCGTGTCTTGCAGGGACTTTGCGAATGCAAGCTCTTCTTCTGTGTACTCAATTGCAGGGATTTCGTCGAGAACCTTCTGCGTGAGGTCGGTGTAGGCGATGTTTGGAAGCATCTCGCAGCAACCGCTGTCGAGCTCGATGTCGACTGTGGTTTCTGTCATGATTGCTGCGCCTTCTGCACATTTGTTCAAGCGTGCAAGCGTGTCTTTCACGTCGGAAATGTGAGGTGCGCGAACGTAGAAATAGGAATCGGCCTCAGGTGGAACGATGTTTGGAGCAAACGCGTCGCCATGAGTTGAGTAGTGGATTCTTGTTCTGTCGACCACGTGCTCACGCAGGTAGTTTGCGCCAACGTTCATGATTTCGACCGCGTCGAGAGCGCTGCGTCCGTTTTGTGGAGCAAAGCCAGCGTGAGAAGCAGTTCCGTGGAAGTAATAGCGGCAAGATGCGCTTGCGAGGTAGGACTCCTGCAGAACCATGTTTGCATTCATTGGATGCCAGCTGATTGCAATGTCGCAACCATCAAACATTCCGTGATGAACCATCTCAACTTTGCCGTTCAGGGTTTCCTCTTCAGGGCAGCCGAAGAATTTGATTGTGCCCTTGAGACCCTCTTTTTCCAGTTCATTTTTGACAGCAATTGCGCCGTAGGCAGCCGCACTGCCAAGCATATTGTGTCCGCAGCCATGACCAACGCCGTCTTCGCGAACAGATTGCTTTTCAGCAGAAACTGCCTGGCTTAAGCCTGGAAGCGCGTCATATTCGCCCATGATTGCGATGACTGGAGCACCCTCGCCCCACTCAGCGACGAAAGCAGTTGGCTTTTTCTCGTCGAAAGTGACCTTAAAGCCGTTGTCTTCCATGAGCTGTGAGTAGTGCTTTACACCCAAGTCCTCGTGGCCCGAAAGCTCTGGATTTTCCCAGATGTATTTTGTAGTGTTTTCGCAGAGTTCGCGTAGATTTTCAACTTCTGCATAAACGTCTTGTCTTGACATAATTCGCCTCGATTTACTTTAAATTTACTGCTTCAGATTTATTCTTCTGTTGTTTCTTCTGCAGTTGCCTCAGTTGCTTCAGCGGAAGCGTCAGCAGCAGGAGCAGCTTGTGCATTTTTCTTTGCATTGTTCATAGTTGCAATGCCAATAGCGATCGAAATTGCAACGCATCCAAGGGTTCCAAGCCAGTTTGCTGCGCCAGGAATGAAGTTCAGCCAGCCCATGCCAAGCACGAAGTAAAGTGCAATTGCGATGATGACCATGATGACTGAGTGGCCCTTCATCTTCATGCCGAAGTTTACGAGCAGAGCACCAAACAGAGCAGGAAGCAGGTAGTTCAGAGCTGTTTTTACTTCTGTAGGAAGCATTGCGAGAACTGATGCACCAAGAATTGCGCCGATGGTGAGAACTGCAACATTGATGATGATCGAAACTGCCATGCCGAGAGTTGCGATAACAGAGCCGCGTGGTGTGCCAGGCTCAACGCCTGCTGATTGCTGCGCCATTGATGCGCAAGGAATTCTCATGTTTGAGATGTTGCCAGAAAGGAAGGCCATGTAGGTGCCAGCCGAACCGACAACTGGGAAGTATGAAATTGGCTCGACGAACCAAAGAACGCCGAAAGCCGATGCGCCTGCAACGAATGCTGTTGGGAGAGCAGCCCAGTTTGGCAGAAGTCCGAACACTACAGCCAAGCACACAGCTGGGCAGAATGAAAGCAGAGCGCCAAGGTAACCAGTGAATTTACCGATTTTGTTTGCTTTAGGAGTAAAGTCTTCTTCGTAATATTTCAATTCGTCCATGATTTCCTCCTATACAAATGCAACGACGACCATTGCGACGACGATTGTGATTGTCAAAGCCCACTCTTTGAGCCAGCCGATGTTCTTCTTCTCAGCGATTGTGTTCAGAACGAACATGATGACCGCGCCAAGAACGCAAGCCAGGCAGTTGTGCCATGAAGCGGTGATTGTGCCTTGAGAAACGTCCATGAGTGTTTGGTAAACAGGCTTAATGAGGTGGCTTGCTACCATTGCTGAGAAAACGCCGATGATTGCGCAAGATGCAATTCTTGTGAGCATTCCAGAATTGCCTTTTGTGAGTTTGCCCTCGATTTGGTCCATCTTGTTTGCAGCGAATGTGCCGAACAAAACCCAGCCGAGTGAACAAAGAATCATTGTCCAAACTGCCATTGTGAGTGCTTCGCCTGTCATTGTGTCAGTGCCAAGTGTGACGCCAACAGATGATGTTCCCAGGCCAGCTGCAACAGACTCGAACATAACCGAGCCAATCATCGAAAGACGCATCCAACCGACAGGTGCGCCGACTGTTACGAGCAACGAAAGCATGCCGCTCAAAACAACGATCGATGGTCCAATTGAAGTTACTGCAGAGCTTTTGATAGCCTTTTTGACGTCTCCGTCGGCCATGCCCATGTCTTTTGCTGCTTTGCGAGCTTTTCTAAAGAAAAGAACTGCCTGCAAAATAACAAAAGCAACTGGAATTGCTGCAGCAATCCACAACGCAGGACTGTTTGCGATTTCCATTGCATCCATAATTTCCCCCTTCTCTCTCCTAGAAACTAAATGGATTGTTACAAGGTTAAGCTTGGGGAAACGAAAATTATGTGTACAGAATTGCAATATTTGAACGAATTTTCATGTATTGAAAAAATTTATTTTTAATTAACGTGGTTCTAAAAAATATTTTTACGCTGAAAAGTTGCATGTAAATTAAATTGCCAGGTGGAGGACTCATCGTCCCCGTTTTACACCACTCATCGTCCCCGTTGTGCATTACAGCATTTCGCCTGTCAGGCGCGTATTTTTTGCTGCTGCACAGCACTCATCGTCCCCATTTAATGTAGCTGGAAAAACAACCGGCTTGCAGGTTAAACAAACGTGAGCGAAAACGAAACTGGGCTAGCAGATTTGGTCGAAAAAGAATTTCGC
>JAUMVS010000103.1 GCA_030530045.1 Phoenicibacter congonensis | reverse complement strand
GCTCACAAAGCTGCAGTTGTTGGCGACACTGTTGGCGACCCATTCAAAGACACTTCGGGTCCTTCGATGAACATTCTCATCAACCTGATGACAATTATCGCTCTCACATTCTCACCACTCTTCATTGCAGTTCAGTCAATGCTCTAAAGAGTTCGCAGAATTATTGCTCTTCTTTAAAGGGGGTCGGTCAACCGGCTCCCTTTTTTATTTTGTTATGATTTAGTGCATGAAAAAAGTAATTGCATACAGCGACGGTTCGTCGCTTGGAAACCCTGGTCCTGGCGGCTACGGCGCCATTCTTCAATATACCGACTCAGAAGGCGTTCTGCATGAAGCAGAGCTTTCTCGGGGCTACAAATCAACGACTAACAACCGCATGGAACTCATGGGCGTGGTGGCCATTCTCGAGGCACTAAAGCAGCCCTGCGAGGTTTCAATCACGACCGATTCGCAATATGTCGTAAACGCTTTCGAGAAGCACTGGATTGAGTCGTGGATGGCAAAAGGCTGGAAGAAAGCCGACAAAAAGCCAGTGCTCAATTCCGACCTTTGGAAGCGCCTAGTTGAACTTCGAAAAAAGCATAAAGTTGAGTTCAAGTGGATTAAAGGACACGCAGGCTACGAGATGAACGAGCGCTGCGACCAACTTGCTAAAGCAGCAGCTTCATCGGGAAATTTGCTAGACGACAACGGTTATTCAGAAAAACAAGGCCTCTTTTAACGGAGGCCTTTAAACTTCATTTTATTATATTTCTTTGCGTCCAGTGCCGGCGCATTGATTTATGATTAAATCTTTTTGCAACTTATTGGATTAAATTGTTGCTTGTGGCGACCTCCGCAAGCGAACTTCGCAGTTTGGTTTTAAATCAACTGCCAAGCTTAAAGCGGCTACGAAGAAACACCCATGTAGTCTTTCGTGTAAATCTTTTTCTCGGAAGCAGGGAAGGTGTGCTCGTAGAGATTCACGAAGTAGTTGTCGGTCATCGATGCGATGTAGTCGCAAACAATCATGTTTGGTTCAATTTTCAAGTAGTCTTCTGCCGTGATGTAGTGCGACTTTTTCACGAGCTGCTTTATGTGGTGGCGGAAAACTGGCGCGCTCTCGTCGCCTTTTTTGAGGTCATCAAGGATCTTTTCGTAGAGCTCTTCAAACATTTGCTCAACTTCTGAAAATGACTTTTCAAGTATTCCTTCTTGCGAGTAAATGATTTCGTAGTTCTGATTTTTTGCAAGCTTCAAATCTTGGAAAATCTCTTCGCTCATCTCGATTTGGTTTTTGCCGTAGGAATGGTTGACGATGTCGATTGTCATATTGTTGATAATCTTCGAATTGTCTTTGCCAAGCACGTCGGAATCGAAGCGCTCGATTGAGTCGATCGCTTTCATTTGTAGCGCATCATCGCGGTCTTTTCCGATGTAGGCAATCATGTCGGCGACGCGAACAACGCAGCCTTCAAGTGTTGCAGGGCGAAGCGTTTTGATGACCTTTTCGTTCGTGTTGCAGCTCTCAACTAGCTCATCTAGCTGGCGGAATGAGTCAATTTCTCCGCGGTAAACAATCTGTTGAGCGAATTCACCGTTGTGTTTCAAAATGCCATCGAGCGTTTGCAGCGAGATGTTTCTTGGGTAGAGATGATCAAGCACGCGAACAGAGTGCACGTTGTGATGAAAGTAGCGCCCCGTGCGCTCGTTGTAGCATTGCGACAAGAATTTCTCGCCAGCGTGTCCGAAAGGCGTGTGGCCAAGGTCGTGCCCAAGGCTAATGGCGTCGATCAAGTCGAGGTTTAAATTCATCAGCTTGCCGATGCCGCGAGCAACTCGATTTACAAGCTGAACATGCAAGCCGCGGCGGCAAATGTCATCGTTTTCGACAAGCGAGAACACTTGAGTTTTGCCTGCGTAGCGGTTATATGCTGGCAGGTTAATTATCTTTTCAACATCGCGCATGAAAGCGGGACGCGCAAGGGTCGCCTGGTCGTTTGCAACATGGTGGCGGCGTGTGATGTTTTTATCTTTGAACGCGAACTCGTTTTCGACGTGCGCAGCCCTGTCGGCGATGATTTGCTCTTCGATTTCTTTGTCGAGCTGAAGGTATGGGATTTGCGAGTTTGGCTTTGTCATAGTAGTGCTTTAAACTCCTTTGCTTTAGAATGATTTTAAACGAAAACGCATTAGTTCAGGTTCAATTTGATTTCAGACGAAGACATACAAAAGGTGAGTGCCGCCACCGATTTTGTGGCCCTTGTGCAGGAAACTGTTCCTGTTGTTCGCAAGGGGCATGACTACTGGTGCTGCTGCCCGTTTCATCACGAGAAAACCGCGTCTTGCAAAATTGATGCGGCCGAAAATTTGTTCCATTGCTTTGGTTGTGGCGAAGGCGGAACTGTCTTTAGTTATGTCATGAAACTCTATGACATGGGCTTTCGCGAGGCTGTTCATTTTCTGGCCGATCGCGCCCACATTGAAATTGAAGACAATGCAGCAGAAGGCGCATCAACTTCCGAAAAGAGGCGCATTGTTGAATGCTGCGAGGAGGCTTGCAATTTTTTCTCAATGCAACTTCTTCGCGGAAAGAGCGACGGGTGCAAAAATGCACGTGCCTACCTCGCAAAACGCAAATTCAACATCGACGTAGCTAAAAAGTGGAAGCTAGGTTACGCCCCAGGGCGCGGAACTTTAATCGCTCACTTGCAATCAAAAGGCTTTACTCCAGAAGAGGCCGAAAAAGCAAACTTAGCCTTCACGAGAAATGGCAAGTTGCAGGACCGCTTCTTTAATCGCGTGATGTTTCCAATCTTTGACGCAAAAGGTGACTGCATTGCTTTTGGCGGGCGAGTGATTGGTGATGGTGAGCCGAAGTATCTCAACTCTTCCGATACTTTGATTTTTCATAAATCGAACGTGTTGTTTGGCTTGGACAAGGCTAAAAGCGCGATGACTTCAACTGGATGCGCAGCTGTTGTTGAGGGCTACACCGACGTCATTGCTTGCCACGAGGCTGGGATTGAAAACGTGGTTGCAACACTTGGAACTGCTCTCACGATGCAGCACATCAAACTTTTGAGCCGCTATGCCACGCGAAAAATCGTCTACCTTTTTGACGGAGATGAGGCAGGGCAGAGGGCAGCTGAACGTGCGCTGCAATTTATCGACTACAAAATGACGCCTGAAGCAGGACAATCTCGCTGCGATTTGCATGCGGCCACCATTCCAGGTGCCATGGACCCAGCTGAATACATTGAAGCTAAAGGAGCTGACGCGATGCGCCAGGTGCTCGACAATTCTGGCTCGCTCATCGACTTTGGAATTAACAGGAAAATTTCAAAGCACGATTTGTCGACGCCAGAAGGCAGGTCTCGCGCTTTGGTGGATGCGATTAGCATTCTTGCTCCAATCAAAGATTCAATTCTTGCAAAAGATTACGCTTCAAAAATTGCGTTTTTGACTCGCGTTAATGAGGCCGATGCGCTTGAGCAATTAAAAAAGGTCACGCCGCCACGCCGCGATGCCGATGATGATGTTCAAGATTTCATTCCGCAGCAAAACATCAAACTTCCAGCGAATGAGGCAACGCAAGCGGCAAAGGCAGAAGAGCCAGCGCCTCTTAGTGCAGCCGAGATTGATCGTCGCAAAAATGAGCGAGAGCTTGTCTCGATTTGTGTGAATTATCCTGCGCTCGCGCTTTCTCGTGGCGACGACTTGCTTGGGGTTGAGTGGCACGTTTCGCTAAATAAAGTGGTTATCGAGAAGCTAACCGACATGCTCATGGACGACCTGAACCTCACTTCTCAGGTCGCGCTGAACAGAGTTTCTCAAGAAATCCCAGGTTCCGACAGCATTATCACCAGTGCAATTTGTGAGTCGGAAGAAGATGCGAAAGCGAAATTTGAAATTCTCATCACGAACGTGATTATTGACGATTTGGACGCCGTTCAGGAGTCTTTAACCTTTGATATGGCGGTTGAAACCGATAATAAAAAGAGGGCAGAAATTTTGAACAAAATTTCTGAAATTGCACAAAAGAAAATTAAGATAACAAGTCAAACCGAACAATAACGAGGTAGATAAATGGCAGAAATTGTTTTATATCCCGACAAGCGATTGCTCACAGTTTGCAAAGAATGCGAGGTGGGCGACCGTTCGCTCGTGCGCCTTTCAAAAGAGATGGCTATTCAGATGTATGACAACTATGGCGTTGGAATTGCTGCGCCACAAATTGGCGACGACAGGCGCATCATCGTTGTTGATTGCGACTATGACCCCGAGGATAAAAGCACGCGTGACCCGCTGGTTTTAGTGAACCCTGAGATTCTCGAGACTAAGGGCGAGCCAGTCGAAGGAGGCGAGGGTTGTCTTTCTTGCCCTGGCATTCAGGTTCCAATTTCAAGACCACCTTGGGTGAAAGTGCGCTTCTATGACCTCGAAGGTGCTCAGTGGGAAATCGAGGCCGACGAGCTTTTGGGTCGTTGCTTGCAACATGAAATCGATCACCTTAATGGCAAGACACTTTTTGAGTCGTGCAGTGGCACGAATCGTCTCATTGCACTTGCCGATTATGAAGCTGCAAAAGCAGCGGGCGCAAAACCTGGCGACACATCAATCAATTAACAGAGAGGAGTTTTCATGAGAGTTCTTTTTATGGGAACGCCCAACTTCGCTCGAATTATTCTTTCTAAATTGATTGAAAGCGAGCACGATGTTTGCGCAGTTTTCACCAAGCAAGACGCCGTGAGCAAGCGAGGCAACAAGCTCATTCCTTCCGAAGTAAAATCGCTTTGTTTGGAAGCTGGTGTCGATGTATTCACGCCTGCGACTTTAAAAGACGAAGCTGTTCAGGATCAAATCAAAGAGCTTAACCCTGACGTAATTTGCGTAGCAGCCTACGGAAAAATTCTCCCAAAAGCAGTGCTTGAGGCACCAAAGTTTGGCTGCATTAACGTGCACGCGTCACTCCTTCCTCGTTGGCGAGGCGCAGCTCCAATTGAGCGTGGCATTTTGGCAGGTGACGAAAGCCAAGGTGTGTCGATTATGCAAATGGAAGAGGGGCTCGACACTGGTGATTATTGCAAGCAAGTTGCGATTGACGCCGTTGGCAAAAACGCAGTGCAGCTCACCTGTGAACTTGCAGAAGCTGGCGCCGCTGCACTGATTGACTGTTTGAATGACCTCGAAGCTGGCAAGCCTGTTGATTGGATTCAACAAGACGAAAGCCAAGTTACCTACGCAGAAAAAATTGACAAGCACGAGCTTTCTTTAAATGAGAGCGATTCAGCTGCAGAAAACGTGCAGCGTGTTTTGGCATCTGCCGATTC
>JAUMVS010000102.1:3200-5327 GCA_030530045.1 Phoenicibacter congonensis | reverse complement strand
TGACATCAAGGTGCTGTAAAGTATTTAACCTTGCCTGCTCTTTTACCCCTGTTTTGTAATAATAAGGAGTCATCATAAACAGGTTTTTGATGCTCTGCGTGTCATTTAAGCTGAATTTATATTTTACCTCTCTGTTTTCAAGCAGAGTGTAACCATCAATTTCGAAAGGCGCAACCTCATTTTCATAAGGCTCGTCATAGACTGCTTGCTTTAGCTCAAACAGATGCCTTGTCAGAGGAATTACCATTATCATTATGCCGTCGGGTTTCAGAATTCTCGAAAATTCCTTTTGAGCATGCGGCGAAAAGATTTCGAGCAGTATGTCAACGCTCTCATCCCTGACAGGTATGTCAAATGAGCTTGCGACGGCATATTCAATGCCGCTGTTTCTTTTACAGGCAAGCTTGAGAGCATCCTTTGAAATGTCAAAGGCGCACATTTCTATACCCGCAACTGCATTGCAGACAGCACTTGTGTAGTAACCCTCGCCGCAACCGCAGTCAATAACCCTTGCGCCGTCAGACGCATAGTCGCTGACAGCCTCGGCTACGGCATTTTTAAGCTTCTCATAATACCCGCCGTCAAGAAAAGCCTTTCTCGCCCAAAGCATAAGCTTATTGTCGCCGTGGTTTCCCGAGCCGCTTCCTAAAAGCAGATTTACATAGCCCTGCTTTGCAATGTCAAAGCAATGCGAATTTTCACATTTTAAGGAGTTGCCGTCTTTTATTAAATTCTGCCGGCATTTCGGACAAACAAACTGCATATAATCACCTGTATATATAGTAAAACAAAAACGGCAAAAATTCAACGAGCATTTTAAATCACACTTTACAATATAATGAGTTTGGATTATAATTTACAGGTAAATTCTTTATATGGGAGAAATTGTATGTTACCCAAAAGAGCTTATGCACAAATAGACCTCAACGCAATTATAAAAAATGTTGAAGCTGTCAAATCCAAGGTCGGTCCCGATGTCAGAACTATGGCAATAGTCAAGACCGACGCTTACGGGCACGGCGCAGTAAGGATTGCAAGCGAGCTTTCTGCTGCGGGCGTTGACGCATTCGGCGTTGCAACCGTTGAGGAGGGCGCTGTTTTAAGGCGCAACGGCATAACTAAGCCTATACTCATTCTCGGTTATGTATTCCCCGAGGATTATGAAGAGCTTTTAAACAACGGTTTAATGCATGCTGTTTTTAAATATGAAAATGCCTGCGAGCTTTCAAAAAAGGCGGCAGAGCTTAACAAGACAGCTGAAATACATATTAAAATTGACACGGGCATGGGCAGAATAGGCTTTGCGCCTACTGATGAAAGCGTTGAAGAAATTGTTAAGATTTCAAAGCTTACGAATATTGAAATTGGCGGTATTTTTACCCATTTTGCCTGTGCAGACAGCAAGGACAAAACCTCCTGCAACCGTCAGAAAAAGCTTTACCTTGATTTCCTTGAAAAGCTTGAAAAAAGAGGAATTTCAATTCCCGTAAAGCATATGGACAACAGTGCAGGAATTATAGACTACAACAGCGATTTTCTTGATATGGTCAGAATAGGTATTATGACCTACGGTCTGTACCCGTCAGACGAGGTTGACAAGGCTTCGTTTGAGCTGCACCCTGCATTAAGTCTTATAAGCTCCGTTTCCTATGTCAAGGCTGTAAAAAAAGGCTTCAGTATAAGCTATGGCAGTACCTTTACCGCTGACAGAGATATGGAGATAGCTACCGTTTCAATCGGCTACGGCGACGGCTACCCCAGGGCGCTCTCAAATAAGGGCAGAGTGCTTATAAACGGTGAATACTGCAATATTGTCGGCAGAGTCTGTATGGACCAGCTTATGGTTGATGTTACGGGCAAAAATGTCAAACAGGGCGACAGGGTAACGCTTGTAGGCAAAAACGGTAATAACCGTATAAGCGTTGAAGAGGTTGCCGATACGGCAGGAAGCTTCAATTATGAATTCTGCTGTAATATAAATATGAGAGTGCCGAGAGTTTACATTAAAGACGGCAAGGTAGTTGAAATAAGCGATTATCTTACAAAATTATAATTAAATAAAAATAAAAAAGAGCGCCTGATTTCTCAGGCGTTCCTTTTTATTGTTTAGGGGAAGAAAAGGGATAA
>JAUMVS010000102.1:0-3190 GCA_030530045.1 Phoenicibacter congonensis | reverse complement strand
TTTACTTGATGACTAAAGTATAACCCGAATTTATTTCCGTTCAATAGATTTTAATTTAACAATTTGTAAACATAAATGAATAATCTGTTAACTTAACATCATATACTCTCGGAATAACTGCCGAGGTATGTAAAGCTTTCGGTTGCGCTCGGAAGCTCGGTAATCATCTGTAAAAACTTGTCTGAATACACCGATGCCTCAACATCAAAGTAGAACATAAATTCAAAATCCCTGCTTTCAAGCGGTCGGCTTTCAAGCTTTAAAATATTTATGTCAAGCGCAGAAAACATTGAAAGAAGCGAATACAGCGAGCCGGGCTTATGGGAAAGCGTGAGCATAAGACTTGTCTTGTCTGCGCCGGGGTATATTTCAAGCTTCTTTGAAATACAGATGAATCTTGTGTAATTGTCGGCTCTGTCTTGAATTGAATCGCAAAGCGTTTCAAGTCCGTAAAGCTCTGAGCATGATGCAGAGGAAATTGCCGCAATATCAAGTCTGTTGCTGTCAGCAACCTTTTTGGCGGCAACTGCAGTGTTCTCACAGGGAATTACCTTTACGCCGTCAAGCTTTGAAAGGAAATCCGCCGACTGAGCAATAGCCATGTCGTGAGAATAGATTTCCTTAATGTCCTCTAATTTGGCGCCCTTGTTTGCAAGCAGGGAATGGTTAACTTTGAGCCTTATGCATTTAACAATATAGAAATTGTTTTTCTTCATAAGGTCATAAACTCTGTTTACCGAACCTGCTGTGCTGTTTTCAATGGGTAGCACTCCGTACTGACAAAGTCCCTGAGACACTGCTGAAAAAACCTTGTCGAAGCTGTCCGTAAACATTATGCTTGATGTTCTGAAAAGCTTGTCACAGGCAAGCGAGGAATATGCTCCTTCCACCCCCTGACATGCAACAATTGCATTTTCGGGGAATTGCATTTTATCCTTTTCGTCAAACGCTGCTTTGATTTTTCCGTAAAGCTCAGTCTTTTCGCCTAAGCACTTGGTCTGATAGCTCTTTGAAAGCTCTAAGATTTGAGAATAAAGCCTTACAGTATAGCTTTCAAGCTCTTTGTCGCTCATTTGCGAAATCTTATTCAACAGCTCTCTTTCCCTCGTTTTGTCAAGTACGGGAAGTCCGTTTGCTTTTTTATACTTTGCAATTTCTGCAGAAACTTCCATACGGCTTTTGAAAAGTTCAACAAGCTGTCTGTCAATACCGTCAATTTTATCTCTTAAATTATTTATTTCCATATTTTTCCTCCCGTTATAACAGTAAATCAAGCACTGTGATTGCCGCCACAGCCTCGATTGCAGGAATTGCTCTGGGCACTATGCACGGGTCGTGTCTGCCTTTTATAGTTAAATCCTCTTCTTTTTTGGTCTGAAGATTTACGCTCTGCTGTGTTATGCCTATTGACGCTGTCGGCTTGACTGCACAGCGGGATACCACAGGCATACCCGAGGTGATGCCGCCTAAAATACCGCCGTGATTATTGGTAACGGTCTGAATTTTGCCGTTGTTTACACAGAAGGCGTCATTGTTTTCACTGCCGTATTTAAGCGTGCCCGAAAAGCCTGAGCCGAATTCAATACCCTTTATAGCAGGTATGCCGAAAATGTTTTTTGATATTACATTTTCAATGCCGTCAAACATTGGCTCGCCTATACCTGCGGGCATACCGAGTACGGCACATTCAATTACGCCGCCGACTGAATCGGAATTTTCCATTGCCGTAGAGATAACCGTTTTCATCTGCTCGCCCTTATATCTGCTGATAACGGGGAAATACGGGTCAAGGCTTATGTCATCGTCATACAGATTTTCAAGGTCAAACGGCTCGTCGGTTACATCTTTTACAGAGTAAATATGGCTCTTGACCGAAATCCCCTTCTGCTCTAAAAGCTGCATACAATCTGCGCCTGCGAAGCAAAGGGGTGCTGTAAGTCTGCCTGAAAACTGACCGCCGCCTGCAATATCGTTATTACCGCCGAATTTCACATATGCCGCATAGTCGGAATGAGAGGGTCTGGGTAAAAGCTTCAGCCCCTCATAATCTTCGCTTTTTGTATTGGTGTTATCAATTTTAATTGCCAGCGGCGCTCCGCAGGTTTTGCCGTCAACAAGACCCGAAAGCACCGTCGGTGCGTCAGCCTCCTTGCGAAGCGTTGCAAAAAAGCTTTGTCCCGGCGCACGCCTTGACATAAAGGCACGGACCCTGTCTGCGTCTATTTCAAGACCTGCAGGCAAGCCGTCAATTACTGCGCCTATGCTTTTTGAATGGGACTGACCGTATACCGATACGCTCAGCTTATTCCCCCTGAGTATCGATGACATCGCAAATTCCTCCTAACGCTTTGAAATCGTCAAAAAATGTCGGGTAAGATTTATTTACTGCTTCGGCATCTCTTATAATAATGTCGCCTGACGAAGCCGTTGAGGCTATCGCCATTGACATAACAATTCTGTGGTCATAAAACGAAAAAACATTTCCGCCTGCGATTTTTTCACCGCTCCAGACAACAATGCCGTCGTCAGTTTCGGCATTGACATTGCCTATATTATTAAGGCACTCGCTTATTGCGGCAAGTCTGTCGCTCTCTTTAAGCCGCAGTCTTTCGGCGTTTGAAATTACTGTTACACCGCTGTCGGCAGATGCGGCGGCAACCGAAATAACGGGTATTAAATCGGGTATATTACCTGCGTCAACGGGTATTCCCGTTAAGCCGCCACGGCTTACTGTAATTGAATTTTCACTGCGTTCAATTTTTGCACCCATTCTTTCAAGCACCGAAAGTATTTCCCTGTCGCCCTGAAGGGAATTTTCATCAAGTCCCGTAACGGTAACGCTGCCTGCAATAGCACCTGCGGTTAAGAAAAACGCCGCATTTGACCAGTCGCCCTCAACCGTAACAGCTTCGGGTGAGGTGTATTGCTGATTGCCTTTTATGTAAAATGTGTTATCTTCTTCTTTTATTTCAATTCCGAATTTTTTAAGCGTGTCAAGCGTCATATCAATGTATGAACGGGATTCAACGGGAGGAATAAGTCTTAGTGTGCTGTCGCCGTCAAGCAAGGGCAATGCAAAAAGCATACCCGTTACAAACTGCGAGCTGACATTACCCTTTAAGCTGTAATTTCCGCTTTGCAATTTACCCGAAATCAAAATCGGGAATTGCCACGGCGGTGTAAATTCCAC
>JAUMVS010000101.1 GCA_030530045.1 Phoenicibacter congonensis | reverse complement strand
CGAATGGCGGCTGCCGCGCATTCGTTTGGCTCCGGATGAGAGCTTCGCTCTCATAAGTCGCCTGCACGAACACACGGCCAGCCGCCATCTTGATACCTGCACAATGGGGACGATGAGTTCTGCGCAAACATAGTAATGCCTGGGAGAAGCGTTTTTCTTTTTGTTGGGGATTTGTGTTTGAGCAAAAAAAATGGTGGTCGGAGGGGGACTTGAACCCTCGGCACGCGGATTTTCAGTCCGCTGCTCTACCAACTGAGCTACCCGACCACGGAATTACTATTCTAGCATACAAAGTTTTGCATAAAACTAGCAATTTTTGCGATTTGGAATAATTTTTTTAGACCCAATCGCGATTGATTTGTTCCCACTTTGCATCGCGCGACGCGATGATGGTTTTGATGTCATCTTCGTTGACTCCAGCGAAGCGTTTTTGCGACTTAAGGTAGTGCTCAACCGGGGAAAACTCTTTAACACGCTTTGTGATTGTGAACTTTCCGCCTGGGCGACCACAAGTTTGTGGACCTTCATATTCCGCGAGATACCAAAGACCGCAATCAACGACTTCTTTAGCGAACTGCGCTGTTGCATCTTCGCCATGACCCCAGCCAGTTGGGCAAGGAGCGATGACGTGGATGAATTTAGTGCCTCGAATTGACTGAGCTTTCTCAATCTTTTTCAAGTAATCGCCAAGGTATCCAATGCTTGCAGTTGCGGCGTAGGCGATGCCGTGCGCAGCTACAATCTCGAAAATGTTTTTCTTTTGAGTGAGTGCACCGTGCGCATTTTTGCCGGCAGGAGTCGTTGTAGTCGACGCGCAGAAAGGCGTGAGGCCGCTCTTCTGAATGCCAGTGTTCATGTAGGCCTCGTTGTCGTAGCAGAAATAAATGATGTCTTCGTTTCTGTCGATTGCGCCGCTCAGCGCCTGAATTCCAATGTCGGCTGTGCCGCCGTCACCAGCAAAACCGATGACAGGGTGGGTTGCCGTGTCGATGCCTTGCATTTGCAAGCCTGCAGCAATGCCAGAGGCGACAGCTGCGGTCGCTGCGAAAGGTGTGATCATCGCGTTGTTTGCAAAGCAGAGCTGCGGGAAGTTAAAACCAACCGCACTCATGCAGCCAGCAGGCAGCGCAATTGTAGTGTTGCTTCCGAGCACCTTCAAAGCGTGGCGCAATGCAAGCGCTCCTCCGCATCCAGCGCATGCTTTGTGCCCGAAGAACAGCTCGTCGTTTGTGATGTTTTTTGCGTTAATTGCCATCTAGAACACCTCGCTTTCATCGAGGTTTACCCAGTTAACAACGGGCAGGTCAGCGCCTTCTGCTTTCTTCTTGCATTTATCGAAGATTCCCAAAATGTCATCTTCGGAAATGTCGTCGCCACCAAGACCGCCAACAAAATTGAGCGCTGGCTTAGTGACGTTGTTGTCGTAAAGTGCCGACTTCACATTTGTGAACACGGTGCCTTCGCTGCCAAACGAGATGTCTTTCTCGAGCACAGCGAAGCTTTTTACGTTTGAAAGCGCATCAGCAATTTGTTTTGCAGGGAAAGGACGCATGTATCTAATTTTCAGAAGGCCAGCCTTTGTGCCGGCTTCGCGCAATTCGTCGACTACGTTTCTAGTCAATCCTGCGATTGAGCCGAGCGTAACCAAAACAAAGTCGGCGTCATCGCACCTGTATGCTTCGACCATGCCAAGGTATTTTCTGCCGAATGTTGCCTCGAATTTTGCTTCGACTTCGTCAATTACGCCAGCTACGTTCATCATGTCGACGTGTTCTGCGCACTTGAAAAACTTGTTTGTAGCAGGCCCAGCGGAATAACCCATGTTCACAGGGTTTTCGAAATCGAACCTGTTTGCAGTTTTGTATTCAGGAAGGAAAGCGTCGGCTTCGTCTTGCGTTGGAATGTCCACGCTTTCATAGGTGTGAGTCAGCGCGAAGCCGTCGAGGTTAATCATAAATGGCGTGCTCACGCGGGCATCTTCTGCAATTGCATAGGCCATGAGCGTCATGTCGAGCGCTTCTTGGTTGTCCTCGGCGTAGGCCTGAATCCAGCCGTGGTCGAGCAGCGCCAGCGAGTCGCGTTGATCGCCATAGATGTTCCAAGGCAGAGCAGTCGAGCGATTTGCGTTCATCATCACAATGGGGAAGCGTCCGCCTGCGGAATAGGTCAGCACCTCAGCCATGTAGAGCAGGCCTTGGCTTGACGTTGCTGTGAAGGTTCTAACGCCAGTTGCGCTTGCTCCCATTGCAGCAGAAAGTGCGGAATGTTCCGACTCAACATGCATGTATTTCGCATCGAGCGTGCCTGCTTCAACCATTTCGGAAAGTCGCTCAACGACAACAGTTTGAGGTGTGATTGGGTAGGCTGAAATCACCTTTGGGCGGCAGAGACGCACGCCTTCCGCGAGAGCTTCGTCGCCAGAAAGAAAGCGTTTCATTTATTTATCACCCCGCTCTGCAACCATTTCAATCGCATCGAACTTGCACGCATTTTTGCACATCACGCAGCCCTTGCAAAAATCGAGATCGACAGCAACCGCCTTCGCGTCGCTCTCAACTTTATAAATGCATCCATCGGGGCAGTCCATGTAGCATTTAAGGCAGCCCGTGCATTTTTCGTCGTCAATCACAGGGCGGAAAGTCCTCCAGCCTGCGTTTTTCGTAGTCAGCCATCCAGCATGCCAGCAAGTGTTGTGTGCGTAATCTTTTGTAGCGATTTGCTCGCTCTGAAGTGCAGGGATGTGGCACGCAGGTCTGCCTGCATTTTCGCTGCTTTTCTCAGCATTATTGTCAGAAGTTGCTGAGGCTTTTCCTTCTGATGCGCCTAAGTTAGCATCGCTAACTTCGCTTTCAACTTCGTTTGTGTTTGTTGTTTTGTTCTCGTTTTCGGCAAGCACAGATTCTGCATTCGAGACACGCTCAAGAACTGCTAAGTTTTTAGCATGCAGCTTTTCTGGCATGTAGTTTTTGACTGCCTCTTCTGCATTTCCCAAGGTCAGGTGGTCACAAAGCGTGCAGAGAAGCCCCAGGAAAACAGTGTTTGGAATGTCGCGCCCTAAAATTTCAGTCGCAATTCCGCTTGCATCAACGCTCCTAATTCGAGCATCATCAAAAGTCTTTTTGCTGTTAACAAGAACGATTCCGCCCTCTTTAAGCTCGTTTTGCCACCCATCGAGCAGAAGGGTTTCATCGAGGTAAACCACGAAATCGGCCTTTTTAACAGCACTTCTGTTGCCAATTTTTTTAGAGTCGATTTTTGTGAAGGCTTGCATGGGGGCGCCGCGACGCTCCGGTCCAAATGTTGGAAACGCGAGAGAGCTGTTCTCGCCCGAAATCGATGCCGCGGCACCAAGCAGTCGGGCCGCTGTAAAAGCGCCCTGACCGCCTCGTCCATGCCAAATTACTTCAATCAAAATGCCTCGCTAGTGCTAAATGCTCTATTTTGCGTAAAGATTCAATTCTTTTGTGAGCTCTTCAACAAAGCGCTCAGCTGCTGGTGAGAACGATGAGTTCTCTTTCACGACGTAGCCAAGGCAAAGTGTCTCGTCTGTCTCTAGCGGAACAGTTGCAAGTGAGCCGCCGTCGGTGATGCCAACGAGAATGCCGCTTGTTACTGTGTAGCCGTTAACTGCAACTGCGAGTTCCGAAAGTGAAGCGCGGTCGTTGCAGGCAATTGTCTTTTTGCGAGGAACATCGGAAAGCGCCTCTTCGCAGAACTCAACTGGAGATTCTGGGCGCTGCTCAAAATAGAGGTATGGCCAGCTTTCGAGCTGCTCAAGCTTGAGCGAGCTTGCGTTTGAAAGTGGGTGCGAAGCAGAAAGTGCAATCATTGGACGGCTTTCTTTGATGCCCACAAATTTGAGTCCAGCTTCTGCAAGAGCTGCCTCAATTTTATCTTTTGTGCGAGTTGTCTCTACGATAATGCCCAGCTCAGAAGTGCCGTTTTTCACATCGTCGATGATGCCAGCGGTCGATCTGTCGCGGTAGGCGTAATCGTAAACGTCGCCACCCATAGTGAGAATTGTGTGCGCGAATGCCTGCACACTGAACAGGTAATGTTGCCCTGAAACTGCGAAATTCTTAGCCATTATTTATCTCCCTTCGCACGCTCATCGATAAATCTTGAAGCTTTGTGCTCCGACTCTGTGCCGAGGCAACCAGCGTCGTAAACAAGAACCTTTGCAGGACGAACGCCTGTGTGAGTCTTGAGTGCGTTTTCGACTCTCTTCGAAACCACGTCGTAGCTCTCGGCGCTGCCAGGCGCTCTCTCGATTGAAACTTCGTAGCGAGTCGAGAAGTTCTCGTCGTAAACGCGAATTGAATATTCGCCTGTGAGGCCTTCTTCCTTGCGCACGACATATTCAATGTCGGTTGGGAAGACGTTAACTGCGCCAACGATGAACATCTCGTCTTTTCTGCCCTGAATGTGAATTCTCGAAAGAGTTCTGCCGCATGAGCATTTATCAGTTGAGACGTAGCCAATGTCGCCTGTGCGGAAGCGAATCATTGGACGTGCCTTCTTCATGAGTGTAGTGTAAACTAGCTCGCCGCGCTCGCCTGGCTCAAGAACTTCTCCGGTGACTGGGTCAACTGTTTCGATGAGAATTTGATCCTCAACGATGTGAAGGCCGTCTTTTGCCTCGCACATTGCAGCGCATGCGCCGTAAATGTCGGAAAGTCCAAAGAAGTCAACGACTTTTGCGCCCCAAAGGTTCTCAATTGCCTCACGAGTTGACTGAATTGAGCCGCCAGGCTCGCCAGCAACGATGATTGTGTGAATTGCGAAGTCTTTCTTTGGGTCGTAGCCCTTAGCGATTGCCTTGTTGCCAAGCTGCCATGCATAAGATGGGCTTGTCCAAATGACGGTTGGTTGATAATGCTTGAGCACGAAAAGCAGGCGGTCAGAAGGAACAGCGCCAACCCAAATTGCAGTTGCGCCAAGGTTCTGTGCGCCAATTACGTCAGGGCCACCAACGTAAAGTGCGAAGTTCAGTGCGTGAACATATTTATCTTTTGGTCTCATGCCTGCTTGCCAGAAAAGACGAGCTTCGGTGTCTTGCCAAAGGTCGAAGTCTTCCTGGGTAAATGGGCTCGTTGTTGGAACGCCAGTCGAACCCGAAGAAGTTGCCATAAACACAACGTCTTCTTCGTCAACTGCACAAAGCTCACCGAAGAAAGAGCCGATGCCCTGCGTGTCGCGCTCGGTTTTCTTGTCGATGAATGGGAATTTCTCAATGTCTTTGAGGGTTTTTACATCCTCTGGCTTTACGCCTGCCTCATCGAATGTTCTTTTATAGTAAGGCGCATTTTCATACGCGAACTTGAGCATTTCTTGAAGGCGTTCGAGTTGCATTGCTTCAAGCTCTTCGCG
>JAUMVS010000100.1 GCA_030530045.1 Phoenicibacter congonensis | reverse complement strand
TATTTAGATGTTATGATCATCAAGAAAATGGCACTTCTTACAGAAGCACCAGATCTGATCTTTAAATTATTCCAGGGAGAACATCCAAAGCATCCTTCTATCGAATATTTCCAGACGAAGGAATTATCTGTTCTTCCAACAGAACAAACTGCCGGGATCGCCATCGATTATGATGGTGAGATATTAGAAGAAGGACTCCCAGTCGATATCTCTATCGTACCAGAAGCCCTTAATCTGATCATTTTACGTACAACTAATTAATCTGTACTATATATTAATGAAGTTTTACAGAACCAATCTGTTTTCCATCATAACTTATAATATATTTGTTATCTTTACATTTATATGTAAGTTTGGAAGCGGATTGGTTTTTTTCTAACATCACTGTCACGTCATTTAAATGTTTTAATGGAATCTTATATGGAGATAATTCATTTCCTGTTTTTAAGAACCCATATGTATCATCTTTCAGTACAGTGTTCATTGTCTTAAATGGTGCGATCGTCTTATAATTGTTAAATCCATAATTTAACATCTTGATCGTATCTTCATATAACTCATATCCATGTGCACAAAGATCTACTACGATCAGCTCCTGATCTCCTCTCTTGGCAAATGTTACAAGAGTACCTCCAGCTTTTGTTGTATATCCTGTTTTACCACCTTCAACGCCATCATAGTTAAACATTGTTCGTTTTACCATCTTATGATGATTCCAAAGCTCTTTTCCATGCTTATCTTTATTCGTTGGTGCAATATAATAATTAGGTTTGCATGCAACATAACGGAATGTTTCATTTTCAAGTGCTGCTTTTGAAATCTTTGCCATATCTCTTGCTGTTACATAATGATCATCATCATGCAATCCGTTGGTTGTTACAAAATGAGACCCTGTGCATCCAAGTTCTTTTACTTTTTTATTCATCAATTCTACAAATTTCTTTGTAGTTCCTGCTGTATGTTCTGCTGCTCCGTTACATGCCTCATTCGCAGATTCTAACATGATCGCATTCAGTACATCGATCAGTGGAATCTTCTCTCCTGCCTTAATTCCGATATGTGTACTTCCAGGCTCAATGCTGTTAACTGCATAACTTGAAAATGTAACTTCATCATATAAATCTTTGTTATTCTCAATTGCAACCAATGTTGTTAAGATCTTTGTGATACTTGCTGGATAATGACGGTCATCTATCTTCTTTGCATACAAAATCTTTCCTGATTTCGCATCAATGACGATTCCTGATCTTCCATGGATCTTTGGCTGTTTTGTTGTTGTTTTTTCTGCTGTTGCAACACCATCTGCTGCCTGAACATTCACCTGCGGTGTCTGAAGTTGTGTCGCTGCAAGCAATGACATGACCGCCATTGCAGTAATTTTCTTAATGATCTTTTTCATGATTTTCCTCTCCTTTGTGTATTAGATCAGACCAAATTTCTTCAAGCTTTTTTCAATTCCATCTTCATCAACTCTTGCTGTCTGATATGGTGCGATTTCCAATAATTCTGGTACAGAATTACCCATTGCAACACCATATTTTACATATTTGATCATATCGATATCATTGGCACTGTCACCAAATGCATAAGAATCTTCTCTTGAAATTCCCGTATGTTCAAGAATCTCTTCTATTCCCTTCGCCTTATTAACACCTAATGGTACAAATTCTACTGAATTTACAGGCTCATGATATGTACCTTTGTATTTGTGTCCAAGAATCTCTTCAATCTCCGGCTTCTTTGCAAGCTCCATATGATGGTATGTCCATTTTGGAACATCCACTGCCTCATTTAATGGATATAATGTTGTTTTACAGTCTGCTTCTGTTTTATTCTTCATCGCAATATAATAATCATCTAAGTTCTCTGGATCGTAATATCCATGTTTTTCTCCTTCTAAGATGATTCCGATCTTCTGTTGCTTTCCCCAGTCGATCACTGTCTGTACTTCTTCTGGTGTCATTAGTTCCTGATGCAGGATCTTGCCTTCATACTCTACATAAGTTCCTGCCCCTAAGATCACTCCATCAAATCCCATATGGAAATATTCTTCTGGAATCATTCCCTTGCTTCTTCCCGTGCACATAACGATCTTGTGACCATTTGCGATCAACTGATTCAATGCATTAACTGTTGATTCTGGAATTCCAACTCTGGAATCATATAATGTTCCATCGATGTCAAAAAATATTATCTTACTCATTGTTTTCTTTATTCTCCATTAAATATTCTCTATCTGCCAATCAATTGGCGCTAGTCCATGTTCTTTCAAAAATTCATTTGCCTGACTGAAATGATGGCATCCGAAAAATCCTCTGTATGCTGATAATGGGCTTGGGTGCGGTGCTTCTAATATCAAATGATTCGGATTATCAAGTAATACTTTCTTACTCTGTGCTGGACGTCCCCAAAGCATAAATACGATCGGACGGTCCTGTTGATTCAACACTCTGATCGCCGCATCGGTAAACTCTTCCCATCCAATACCTCTGTGAGAATTCGCACGATGTGCCTGTACAGTCAAGACTGTATTTAACATCATAACACCTTGATCTGCCCATTTCTTTAAATATCCATTATTCGGAATATAGCATCCAAGATCTTCGTTCAATTCTTTATAAATATTAACCAGTGATGGAGGTGCTTCCACTCCAGGTTTTACAGAAAATGACAATCCATGTGCCTGTCCATCTCCATGATATGGGTCCTGTCCTAAGATCACAACTTTTACATCCTTTACTGGCGTAAAATGAAATGCATTAAAGATATCGTCAGCTGGTGGAAAAATCAGCTTGGTATGATATTCATCCATAACTTTCTGATATAATTTTCTATAATATGGCTTTTTGTATTCTTCTTTTAAATAATCTGCCCAGTCATTCGTAATTGGCGGCATTTTTCGTCCTCCTTTTTAAAATCTTTTCCCATTATATCATAATTTGTAGTAAAATAAAATTCGATATGAATATGAAAAGAAAAGGAGGGTATTATTTTGAAGCAAATGAAAAGCTTACTGGAAAATCCCCACGGATTTTCTGTCTCCCTTGTATTTGACGGATTGCTTGTCGGAATCTTTGCCGGATGCATTTCTGTCATTTACCGCCTGCTTTTAAATAACGCTGAAAAACTATTATTTACGATCATTGCATTTACAAAAACAAGGCCTTTCTGGATGGCTGTCTGGTTTCTGGTTTTGATCGTTATGGGACTGATCGTTGGATGGCTCATGTCTTGGGAAGGCATGGCTTCTGGAAGTGGTATCCCACAGGTTCAGGGAGAAATGAAGGGTTATTTAAATCAGAACTGGTGGCGGGTTCTTTGTTCTAAGATCGTTGGTGGGACTTTATGTATTCTTGGAGGTTTATCTCTTGGACGCGAAGGCCCTTCCGTACAGCTTGGCGCCATGACCGCAAAAGGTGTTGCCAAAATCACGAAAAAATCGCCGACCAAACAACGTTATATGATGACTTGCGGTGCCGGTGCCGGTCTTGCCGCTGCCTTTAATGCACCGCTTGCAGGTGTAATGTTTTCTCTGGAAGAACTTCAGAAGAACTTCAATAGTTCCATGTTAGTCTGCATTATTTCTGGATGTGTAACTTCCGATTTTATTTCCAAAAATGTCTTTGGATTATCTCCAGTTTTTGATTTTCACTTAAAGGCTGCTCTTCCTCTTGGACATTATTGGATGTTAGTACTTCTTGGTATCCTGCTTGGGTTTTGTGGTGCTTTTTATAACTTTATCATGCTCAAAGGACAGGACCTATTTGGAGCAATGAAAAAAATACCAGCAAAATACCGTATCGTATTTCCTTTTGTCGTATCTGGGATCATTTGTTACACTCTGCCTTCTATTTTAGCAGGTGGACATGCTATGATCTCTCTGATCACAGGACATACTTTACTTGTTTCTACGATGTTATTGTTATTAGTTGCTAAGTTTTTCTTCTCCGCCTTCTGTTTTGGTTCCGGAGCTCCCGGTGGAATCTTCTTTCCACTGTTGATTCTTGGTGCATACCTTGGTGCGATCTATGGAACATTGATGATTCAGGCAAGTGGAATCCCTTCCTATTACTTAGTGAACTTTATTACAATTTCCATGGCTGGATTCTTTACTGCGATCGTACGTGCACCGATCACAGGTATCCTGCTGATCGCTGAGATGACTGGTACGTTTGAACACTTCCTTTCACTGGCAGTTGTTTGTATCATCAGTTATCTTGTTGCGCATCTGTTAAAGAGTGAACCAATTTATGAAAGCCTGCTAGGACGAATTCTTGCCAAAAACGGCTTTAAAGAAAGCGAAGATGCTGATCATAAGGTTCTTCGTGGATTTGCTGTCGGCACTGGTTCCATTGCCGCCAAACAGCTTGTAAAAGATGTTCCATGGCCAGAACATTGCTTGATCGTTACTTTAAATCGCGGTGATGAAGAGATCATTGCTCGAGGAAGTACTGAAATTCATGCTGGTGATACGATCATTGCCTTGATCGACGATAGTTATCTTGGAATGGTCACAGAAAGCATTCAGCTGATCTGCGGTGAGATCATTCCTGAATAATTTTATATTCAATTTACTTTTATTGAGAAAGTTTTCAGTTTATATATGTTGCGATTGACTAACCTTACTTTTGACTAATAAAATATAAGAAAAAGATACATCATATAAGTTCGAAGGAGGGATTATCATGCAACCATTAACAAAAGTCATGCAGGGAGCGACTTGCACTGTCAAGTGGGCATTAGGCTTACCTGAAACTGTTGAAAAGCTCCGCGAACTGAAAATTGAACAGGGAAGTAAACTGCAAGTTGTTTCTAAAAACAGCGATTATATGATCATCGGTGTTGGTTCAAAACGGTATGCTGTCGGGAATGAAATTGCTGGAAGAATTCAGGTTTAGATAATTATAAAAGCAAATAAGAACGAGAAAATCCCCATATAACTTGATTTTCTCGTTCTTATTTTGTTTATATTTGCATCATAGATTAATACTCATATTGTTCTGGATATCCCCTGCCTGTTGATTCTCTCAAATCCATCGACATCATGATCTGCATGTCTTCCTTTGATAATTCAAAATCAAAGATATCTGCATTCTGTATGATCCGTTCTTTGTGAACAGATTTTGGAAGACTGACGATCCCTCTCTGAAAATGCCAGCGTAAAATGATCTGTGCTGGTGTTTTATTATATTTCTCTGCAAGAGCTGTGATCTCTGGTTCTGATAATTGTCTTCCTTTGCCTAGAGGTCCCCATGCTTCCACAATAATGTCGTGTTCTTTGCAGTAATTTACGGTTTCTTCCTGCACAAGGAATGGGCAGATTTCAATCTGATCAACCGCTGGTGCAATATTGGCTGTTGCTTCTAATTGTTTTAAATGTTTTGGAC
>JAUMVS010000099.1 GCA_030530045.1 Phoenicibacter congonensis | reverse complement strand
GAAAACCTTCTGGAAAGTATGCTTTTCGGCACAGTAAAAGGCGCTTTTACCGGAGCCGTCGATACCCCCGGGCTTTTTGAAAAAGCCGAAGGTGGCTCCATCTTTTTGGATGAAATCAATTCCATGCCCATTATGCTCCAGGCCAAACTGCTCCGAGCCTTGCAGGAAAAAGAAGTCCAGCGCATTGGCGACACCAAGATCCGCAAAATCAACTGTCGCATTATCAGTGCCACCAATAAGCTGCCCTCCGAAGCCATCCAAGATAATGAACTGCGAGAAGATCTTTACTATCGCCTTTCCACCGGCATGGTTTGGTTACCAAACTTGAGGGAACGAGGGGATGATATCGATCTTCTTATAAATTATTACATCGAACGAAGCAATGAGGAGCAAGATGCCAATATCGTAGCAACATCACAGGAGCTTCGCCAACTCCTTCACGCCTATTTTTGGCCCGGAAACGTGCGAGAGCTAGCCAACGTTATCGAAAGCGCCATGAATATGACAGCCGATGGTGAAACGACCTTGGACGTGCGACATTTGCCAACCTATTTAAAGCAGCATTTCAGTGAGAAAATCAGCAATATTCCCCAGGCTCAAGATATTTTCTACCTTCGCAACGAAGAAAGAAAACACGATACCCCCTACATCAGCCTTTACAGTGATATCAATACCATGGTAGATTCTTATGAAAAAGAGATTCTGCTTTTTGCCATTGCCGCAGCCAAAGGAAATATTTCCCGCTGCGCTCGAAAGCTAGGGATATCCAGTCAGAGTCTTACGGTAAAACTGAAAAAATACAATATCAACGCAAAAAAATACAAGCAATAAATTAAATTTAACTAAATAAAAGGCTCCGCTGTTTTGAGAAAACAAGCGGAGCTTTTCGGATTTCATAAGCTGATTTATTTTTAATTACAGATCCATGAAAGAAGTGATAATCTTAGCGGCTTCGGCTCTGGTGGCATTGCCCTGAGGCTGGAAAGTACCATCGGGGTAACCGTTGAGGATACCGGCTTTGGTAAGATATTCTACAGAATCCTTTGCCCAAATAGAGACTTTTGCGGCGTCCTTAAAGGTTGTGGCCGGTTTGTCTTGGGGAAGGTCGATATCATAGGCATACGCAAAGCGATCCATGATGGTAGCCATTTGTTCCCTGGTGATATTCTCCGTAGGAGCAAAACGCAATTCTTTATCGGCAACACCATAAACGATACCGGCTTCACAAGCCCAGTTAATGGCATCATAGGAGTAGCTCTTTTCATCTATATCTTTAAAATCATAGTAATAGGCGGGTACCGGGCTGCCAACGGCACGATAGAGAATCGTTACAAACATTTCACGTGTAAGAGACATATCGGGAGCAAAGATCTGGTTGCCAATGCCATTCATCAGGCCGTTATCCAAAACAGTGGTTACCGGTGCCTTAAACCAATCGTTCTCTTTCAAATCAGAGAAGCTGCTGTAATCATAGACGTTGTGGACATTGATATAAAGGGAAGGATTAAAGCCGTAATCACCAGAAACGGTGGTTAAAATGTATTGGCCGGGTTCATCGATCCGGATTCCTCTGAAAATACCGTCACTGGAGGAGTTAGCAAAATCATCCGCGGTTACATCACGGACAAACTCATATTTGCCGGTGCTTAAATCCAAAAGAACAGCTTCACTATCGGTATAGGGCTTCAGATAATCCTTGTATAGTGCTTCGGTGCCATAGGAGCCGTATTGTGTAAAGGGATATCCTTTTACGGCAACGCTAAAGGTCTCACCAACGGCAACGCTTTTGCTCGCAATGGGCGCATCGTCTTCCATAAACCAAACCATTTTTTCCTTATAGTCGGAGGAAAGATAGCGTGCAAAGAAAATGTCATCCCCATTTACAACCGGAGCTTTATCAACGGTAAGCCCTTCAAATCCACCCCAAGAGGAAGCAACATCGGTATGAGGCGCTTCACCATTAACGGCAATGGCCCAGCTTCCGGAGGAAACTCCAAAAGCCGTAGAAACCCAGCCATTGTTTACGACCAGATAATCCTGAGGAGCCACTGCAAAAGCATTGCCCTCTTCGGTGGCATAGAACCATTCATGGTAGGCGACTAACACATCCAAAACGCTTACGCCCTCTGTGGGGGCAATGCCATCGGTATAGCCCATTTTTTCTGCGGCATCACCATAAATGTGGAACGTAGTCGGGATTTTAAAGAAATCCTCATCTTTAACAGAGACGATATTACAACTTTGAGCAGAGACCGTTACCACCGCATCGGCAACATTCGCATCGTCTGCGAAAATGCCGGTGCTAAAGGCAAATACGCTGGCGAGGACAAAGGTAAGGAGCATCCATTTACTTGTTTTTTTCATACGTGGCATCCTTTCATAAAAGAGTGTTTTCATTTATTATAACAAATTTTGCCGGCCTGTCAATAGCGCAGCAATCCGTTCAAAAGAATAACACTGCCGTCGGAAAAACAGCAGTGTTTTGGTTAAATTCGATTTGGTTATAAATTACAGCCCCATAAAAGTGGAGATGATCTTAGCAGCTTCGGCTCTGGTGGCATTGCCCTGAGGCTGGAAAGTACCATCGGGATAACCGTTGAGGATACCGGCTTTGGTAAGATATTCTACAGAATCCTTTGCCCAATCAGAAATCTTTGCAGCATCTTTGAAACTTACTGCGGGATTGTCCGCGGAGAGGTCAATACCATAAGCGCTAGCAAAGCGGTCCATCATTGCAGCCATTTCTTCTCTGGTAACATTATCATTGGGGGCAAATTCGGTTTTCGACTTACCGTTAATAATGCCAACCTCATAGGCCCAGCAAATTGCTTCATAGGAGTAACGATTAGAATCCTGTGCATCGTCAAAAGGATTATTGTAACCAACAAAAGGCTGATTCCAAGCACGGTGAAGCAGTGTTACAAACATTTCACGCGTAAGGTTCATGTTGGGAGAAAATTCTGTATCGGAAGTACCGTTCATAACGCCATAATACATAACCTTGGAAATATAGCTATTGTACCAGGCAGATGCATCAAGGTCTTTCATCATTCCGACATTTTTTTCATCATAAGCATTGAGCTGGAGGAAAGGTGTAAAAGCATATTCACCTTCGGCAGGTACAATCGTAATAATATAGTTGCCCTTTTCATTGATGGATAAAGTGAATTTTCCTTCTGCATCGGTTTTCAAAGGATTTCCATCTTCATCGGCAACAACATAGCCTTCATTACTGTTCAAATCGAATGCCACAATCTTAGCATTGGCAATGGGCTGAAGGATTTTATCAATCAAAGTTTCGGCACCATATTGAGCAGCGGACATGAAAGGATACCCCTTTACGGTAAATTCAGCTTCTTCACCAACTGCAATGTTAGCTGCGGTAATACGTGAATTCTTATGAAGGAACCATGTGCATTTATCGCTATAACTCCCATAGGAGGAACCTGCAGGAGGAGTGGTATCTTTATAATAGAAGAAATCTACCGTATCTCCAGAAACTACTTCTGCAGCGTTGATGGTAACACTGTCATAAGAACCGTCTGCCTTTGCATCTCCGGTATGAGCGCCTTCACCGTTGATGGCAAAAGCCCAGTCATAGCTTTCAATTCCGAAAACTTTGGAAAGCCAGCCTTTATCCGAAGAAACCAAGTAGTTCTCATGATTTGTTTCAAAATCATTTCCATTTTCATCAAGATAATACCACTCATGGAATGCTACCAACACATCCAAAGCAGAAACGCCTTCCGTCGAATCGATCTGATCAACATAACCATAGGATTCAGCAGCATCACTATACACCTTAAGATCCATCGGCAGTACAAGGGGAGCTTTCTCAAGAACGGAATCTTCCTGAAGTGATACCGTAACAATCGCAGAGGTAACAGGCTTGGTTTCGTCCGCAAAGATGCCTGTGCTGAAGGCAAATACGCTGGCGAGAACGAGGGTAAGGAGCAACAATTTACTTGTTTTTTTCATTTGTAGAGTCCTTTCTTAAAATGTATTTTTGTTTATTATAACAAATTTATTTTCATTGTCAATAAAAAAGGGCAGAGCAGGAAAAAAAACGTTTCTTTCACATATTTTCCAAAGCAAGAAGACGGTCTATGCGTTCTTTTGCCAATTTCAAAAAGGCTTGTTCATCGGGATAGCGCTTGCGATCGGCAATAAGCTCCATCGTATAGGGCACATCGGTCTTGCCCAAATAGGGTGTAACCAGCTTTTCATAATCGATGATACCGTCAAAGGGCGGCCAGTGGCGATCCTGCAGCCCATCGTTATCGGAAATATGAAGCGCCGTTAAAATATCATAATGGTCTTTCAGTAAATCAAATTGATGGCGCAAATTTGCATGGGAGGTATCAAAGCAAAAGCCCAACCCCTCGTTGGGATATCGCCGCCACACCGCTTCCAGATAATCGCTGCGCCAGGTATTTTCAAGGGACAGCGTTACTTTGTGTTTTTGAGCAAAAGGAATCAGATATTCAATGCTGCGGAAAAGCGAATCCCCCGGCGGCGGAACATCGCCGCTCTCACAAAGGTGAATCACAAGATTATCCAAACCAACCTCGGAAATCTCCTCAATGGTATCGCGAATCAGAAAAAGGTGTTTTTCTCGAATCGAATCATCGTCACTCCAGAGAAAATCTTCGTGAATATTGGCAATATGCGTATTGAAAATTTCCAAGCCCAGCTTTCGGGTGAGTTCCACCATTTCCCAGCGGCTGTGAGGCCAATCGCCGGCATCGTCCTCCCACCAAAGCATTAAGCCGTCAAATCCGGCTTCCTTGATATTTTCAACACGACAGCAAAAGTCATTAAAATAGCCGTACCAACTGAAAATGACTGTTTTTTTCATGGTTTTAATTCCTCTCCCGGTTCCATCATGCCATATTTTTTCCGTACACGATCTAGTTTTTCGATCATCGGTTTAGCCAAAACAGCCAAAAAGATTGCCGTAGCGGTGGCATGGACACTGTCCACCGGCAGCCCGGAGCCGTAAACGGCTAAAATTTCAGGCCAGCTATTCACAAAATCCATGGTCAATACGGTATAGGTATTCATCAGGAAACCGTAAATACAAATCGTAACGATCACGCCGTAAACGCACAACATCGGCACGTTTTTTTTCAATATCCCTTTTCGGAACAGAATCCCGGTAAGGAAACCGATAATCCCAAAAGAAAACATTTGCCACGGCGTCCACGGCCCCTGCCCAAAGAAGAAGTTGGAAACAAAGGCAATCATCGCGCCGGTAAGGAAGCCGGCTTCCGGTCCCAAACAGGCAGAAGCGATAATCACAATGGCAGTGCAGGGCTTAAAGCTGGGAACCATAAAGAATACCGCACGACCTACAACACCAATCGCGGCAATCACAGCGATCACGACCAATTCCC
>JAUMVS010000098.1 GCA_030530045.1 Phoenicibacter congonensis | reverse complement strand
CCAATTTGCGCAGCCCCAAATTCATCTCCGTCCCCACTTGACAGATGCGTGAGCAAAAGAAAAGCGCCCAGAAAACCCGAGCGCATTCACCTCCGTCCCCGAATTTACGCGGCCCGCAATTTTACCTCCGTCCCCATTTGCCATACAGCGAAATTTACCTCCGTCCCCAATTTACGTCCCCGTTTTACGCTAGGCCAAAAAGCGCGAGCAGCTTCTGCCAGAAGTTAAGCGGTGCGGTTGTTTCTGCTTCCTGAGCAGGGGCTTCTGCTTTTTCGATTGCGGAAGTTTTGATTACGAATTGCAGCGAGTCAACGTTTTCGTTCTTGTCAGAGACAAACGACACGGCACCTCCGTCCCCGTTTGACAGCCCCGATGTCAGCTTGTCGACTTCTTCCGTGATTTGCTCATCCATGTTGGATGTTTTGCTTTCGAACTCAGCAGTGCCGCTTGCTAGCTCTTTTGTGCCGTCGTAAAGTTTCGCCACTGCATCGTTGAGCTCGCCGACCGAGACTTTCAAAGTTTCAGTGTTGCTGACAAGTGTGTCCATGTTCACTTTCAGCGTTTTTGCGCCAGATGCAGCATCGGCGACACCGCTTGTGTAATCAAGAAGCCCCTGGTAGAACGCTCCATAACTGTCAAGTTGACCTTTAAGTTCTGACACCTGCTTTGCAGCCTCGCTCACCTTCGCAACCGCCTCATTGATTTGCGACGTGATTTCGTCTGATGCCATCATTTGCTGAATGTATGCCTCGCGAATTTGAGTTTTCTGCTCATCGCTAAGTGAGGCGAGAGCAGCTTCTAAAATCTGCTGCTTTTGTTCGTCGGTCAAATTTGCCACGGCCGCATTTAGAATTTGCGCCTTCTGCTCGTCGGTCATCTTTGAAACTGCAGCTGCAACTGCGATTTTTCCTTCTTCTGACTGAAGATAGGCATTCGCTTGATCCTCGGTGTAGCCGCTCTCAATCAACTGTTCATAAATCGCCTGCGCTGCGACCTGCGAATAGAGCGTGTCGGCCTGCGAAGTGACGTAGGCCATGTAAATTGAGTTTCCCTGCGAATTGATGTAGCTGCGATAAAGCGTGTCGGCCTGCGCCTCAACCTGCGCGGTGACCTGCTGCAATGCAGCATCGTAGGCCTGCTGGTACACTGCATCGGCGTCGAGTTTTCCAAGTAAATCCATCAAGACCGACGCGTAGGTGGAAGGGGTAAGCGCGACCTCGTCGATACCGTAGTCGCTAAGCTTGGAGTTCAACGCGGTTGATGCAGCGGTGCATAACCCCTCATAGGCAGAGTATGCGGCAGAAGTCAGCTGACCATTTTTGGAGACAAGGGTAGAAAGGCCATCCGCGAGTTCGCCTGCTCCGCTTGCCAAAGCACCAACGCCAGAATTCAAATCGCCAACTTTGCTGTTCAGCGTTGAAGTAGCGTCCGCTAATTTGCCAGTTCCGTCTTTAAGCTCGGATGCCCCAGAATTGGTGCTTTTAACTGCGGAAATTATTTCATCGACTTTGCTCATGAGTTCCTCGTCATCGACGTCGATGTCTAAATTCAGGCGCACGCCGTTAATTGCAACTGCGCTCATCTCGAAGTCACTCACGTCAGTCTTGATGGTTGTATCAATGCCTTTACCAGGCAAAATTGTGTAGGTTAACTGCTTATTCTTGCCAACATTTGCGACTGTTGCCCCGTCGGTTGTGATGTTTTTGCATTTTTCGGTGTCAAGCGTAAACGACGCCTGCAGCGCGTAATCGTCATAAATGTCGCCGCTGAAGCTGTCGTTTTTGGTCACCTCGAAGCGAATTTCGAGTGCGCCGCTTTTTCCTGCGATTTCCTGTGCAGAATGTTCTTTTCCGTCCAAGAAATAACGAATCGAAATGTTCCAAGGAATTGTCTTCGTTTTCATTGTTCCCTGGTAGTAGACCTTTTCCGCATCGGTCGAAATCGTAATCTTGTCGCCATCCTGCGAGATGTCGCCATTAGTGTTCAGCATTTTTACCGCGGAATAGTCGCCGTAGTCGGTAATGTCGCCATTTGTGAAAACATTGACCGCTTCCAGGTCGTCTACCTTGCCCGAAGCGTCGGTCATCGCGTAAATGACTTCCTCTTTTTCCGTAGAATCGGCGGCGGCGAAAGCAGGGGTGGCGGAAGTCCCCAGAAGAAGAGCCGACAGCGTTACCGCCGTGATTTTTTTAAAACGATTCATTATTGAAGCGCCTCCTTTTGCTTTTTGTTTTTCACGATGAATTTGTCAAACAGGCATAAAAGCCCTGGAAGAACGAACAAAACGATAGCGAGCGAACAGAGCGTGCCTTTGCCGAGGAAGAAGCCGAGCTGCGAGAGCAGGCCGTGTGTCGAGACTTTCCCCATCAGAAAACCCACGACGGTGAGCGCACTGGCCGATGTCATGATTGACACCGACACGGCGGTGATGTCTTGCACGATGGCTTCTTTTTTCTCGTAGGTTTGCCGCATCTCGCGATAGCGGTCGGTAAACAGAATTGCGTAGTCCACTGTCGCGCCGAGCTGAATCGAGCTGATGATGAGGTAGGCGATGTAGAAAAATGTTTGACCCGAAAAGTAGGGAATCGCCAGGTTGATGTAGATGGCTGTCTCGATTGACGCTACGAGAATCACTGGAAGAACCAGCGATTTCATGGTGATTAGCAACACTATAAACACTGCCGCAATGGCGACGAAATTCACTTTAACCATGTCGGCGGTGACGGTGTTCATCAGGTCGTAGGTCGACACGCCTTGGCCTGCGAGATACCACTGACCTGGGTAAAATTGCTCGGCAGTGCTTCGAACCGTTTCAACTAAGCTGAATGTTTTCTCGCCTTCATAGGCCGCGTCCACTGTGAGAACCATGCGCGTGTGGTTCTCGCTGTTCAGTTTCGAAAGCGTGCCGCTGTCGAGATATTGCTCTGGAATCGTAGAGCCAACGGTGTCGACGTAGGAAACAATGTTCTTCACTTGCGGAATTTCATGCAGTGCATCGGAAAGTTCTGCCTGTGTAGCGGTGCTTTCTTCCGGAACCATCAGGACGTAGGTGTCGCGCTCGCCAAACGCTTCCTGGATTTTTTCTGTGTCAGAACCGAGCTGAGTTTGCGTTCCGAAAATGTGCGAAGCGCCGTAGTAGAAGCTGTTTTGATTTGACGCCAAATAACTTGGCACGATGAGAATCGCGAACAAAATGACCATTGGCATCATTACGCGGCTGACAAATTTCCCAAAACGACGGAACGATGGCACGAAGGGGCGGTGTTGGCTTTTGTCGATTAGCTTGAAGGTGTAAAGAATGACCGATGGCATAAAAGTGAACACGGTGATGAGGCTGATTGCGACGCCTTTTGCAAGCGCGAGTCCCAGGTCAGGACCGATTTGGAACTGCATAAAGCACAGCGCCAAAAAGCCAATGACAGTTGTGAGGCCGCTCGACAGAATTGATGACGTAGACATAGTGAGCGCTTCGACCATTGCCTCTTTCGGGTCGTCAGTCACCTTCCTTCTTTCCGCGAAACGATGCAGAAGGAAGACCGAATAGTCGAGCGAAACGGCCAGCTGCAAAATGTTTCCTGCCGCGTTTGTGACGAACGAAATTTCGCCGAAAATCAGGTTGCTACCTGCGTTTATGACGACCGCAACGCCAAGGCCCCCAAGCACGATGAACGGCTCGGCGAACGATGTCGTTGTGAGAATTAGCACCAGCAGCACAAATGCAATTGCGAAGGCGGCAATCGTCGTGATTTCGTTAACTGTGCTCGTGGTGGCGACCGCGGTCGTGACGGCGCTTCCTGTCATGGCGTTGTCATCGCCGATGATTTCGCGAATTGCGCTCACCGCTTCGATGCCTTTCGACTCATCGACAGTCACAGAAAAAAGCGCGTTGCCATCTTTATAGTAGGTCTCGACCGTGTCGGCGTCGAGCGTTTCGAGCGGAACAGTTGCGTCGGCCGTGTCGTCCAGCCAAGTCACATCGCTAACGCCATCGACCGCGAGCAGGCGCTCTTTGTATTCGAGCGCCTCTGGCACAGTCACATTCTGCACGAGCACTCGCGCATTCGGAATCCCCCCGTCATATTCCCGCTCCATCACGTCAAGCGCCTGCGTGGAGGCACTTTCTGGCGGCAAATAATCATTCATGTCGTAATTGACAGCAACAAATTGCTTGCACACAGCGCAAATCACGAACAGCGTCAAAAAGATTGCGATGATGAGCTTTGAATGCTCGACGACGCCTCTATAAAACCTATTCTTCAACTGGCATCTCCTCGCCAATCACTGGGAAAACTTCGCCGAAATCGGTCTTTAAATTAAGCAGAAGTTTTCTTCCGTCAATAGAACCAGTCGCCGAGTAACGAATCGAGTCCAGTAGAGTTTTTAGTTCTCCCGCAAGTGCGACTTGTCCACTTTCAGAAAGTGTCCCAGTCACTTTTGTAGCTTTCTCTAGCAGACAAAGCTGCCCTTCGATATAACCTTCTGAGTCACACAGAAGCAACGTGCCCTTCCGCTCCCCGAGCGGAGATTTCAACTGAATTTGGTAAAGTCTCTTGCGCATTTTTACGCCCTCCATCTCGCTTTTGAGGTCAGTATATCGAGAGAAAAAAACGAATAAAACGGGCAAAATAGGCGCTTTTATGTAAAAACCGGACAAACCTTAGAAATTGATGGGCAAATTCCGTCTAGAACTGGAGGTGAGATTTACCGGACAAGTGTATATTAAATTTAAGATGACAGGAGGGCGCAATGAAACACGAGGTCACGACGCTGAACACGAAGCGCACAATCGCTGCTTCGCTCAAGCATTTTATGGAGAAAAAGCCGTTCTCGAAGATTAGCGTGAGCGACATCATCGCCGATTGCGGCGTCAATCGCAAGACGTTTTACTATCACTTTCAGGATAAATATGACCTGCTCAAGTGGATGCTAGAGGAGGAGGCGATTCATGTTGTTCGGCAGTTCGACCTGCTAGTCGACTATCGCGAGGCTGTGATTTTCGTGATGAATTACGTGCGCGAGAACAAGCATCTGCTGACCTGTGCCTACGACAGCGTGGGGTGCGAGGAAATGAAGCGCTTTTTCTACACCGACTTCATTGGCATCACCCAGCAAGTCGTCGACAACACCGCCGAGCTACTTGGAGTTGATGTCGAGCCCCAATTTAAATTGTTCTTGACGCATTTCTACACAGAAGCAATCGCAGGGCTGCTCATTACCGAAATTACGGACGAGGAAGCTCACAACCCCGAAAAGGCGGCCGGCTACTTCGAGCTCATCCTGAAAAGCTCACTGCCCTCCGTCCTCAAAAGTGCGCAGCTCGCAGGGTAAAAATTCACGAGAAAAATTACCTCCGTCCCCATTTGACGGTTGCGCAAATTTATCACCGTCCCCAATTTGCATGCTTCGGAAATTTATCTCCGTACCCAATTTACGTGCGGCGGAATTTTACCTCCGTCCCCAATGACTATGTTCCGCTTCTCTGACGAGAAGCGGCCCGCTCGACGCTGCAAACGAACCTGAACTGCATCTTTGGCCTGCAAAAGAATTCCGCA
>JAUMVS010000097.1 GCA_030530045.1 Phoenicibacter congonensis | reverse complement strand
GCTTTAACGGCAGAGGAAGGCGCACAAATCCTTACTACGCTTGGACTGACAACTGCTGAGGGCGCCTTAACTATCGCAAACAAGGGACTTGCCGCGAGTTTCAAATCTCTGATGGCGTCTATCCCGGTATGGGGATGGATTGCTCTCGGTATATCTGTTGTTATTGAGGCTGTGTCACTACTGACAAATACTGTAGGCGATTCTACGGATAAGCTCACCGAGCTGAATCAGGAGTATGACGAGATTCGTTCGTCTATGGACGAAATCAGCAAAGGATTCCGCGACTTAAAGAGTGGTGTTGAGGGGATTGCCCCAAGATTTGCAGAGCTTGCTCGCGGGGTTGATGAGTTTGGCAACAACGTATCTCTTACGGATGAAGAGTACCAAGAGTTCTTAGAACTGAACAATAAAATAGCAGAGATGTTCCCGCAGCTCAACTTAGGAATGGACAGCAACGGTAACTATATGCTCGCCCTCTCCTACAGCGCTGATACGTTAACTGACTCCCTCAACGAACTTGTTGAGGCGGAGCGTAAGGTGGCTCAGCAAAAGTTAGCTGACACAATGCCTGACGTGCTGAAGAATGTAGTTGATACGCGCAAGGAACTTCAGAAGCAGGTTGACAGTCTCCAGTCTGACGCAGATGATTTGGCGGCTGTTTATCAGAAATTGATGAACGGCGGATTCCAAAACGGGACTGTAACATATACCGCTGGTTCTGTGCAGCAGGCAACAAGAGATAACCTTGAGACAGAGATATTAAAGCAGCTCGGTGTGAATGTTACCAAAACATTCAATAGCTCTGGCGGAAGAAGTGCGAGCTTTGATATTGCGTATGATTTCGATATTGACACTGTAACCAGAAATTATGAAAACGCAATGGCCGGATTCAACCGCCGCATTGCCCTGATTAACGCAGAGATGGAGGATAGCTGGAGTAAGCTTAACCCTGTGATATCCGCATGGATGTCTACAGACTATGATTACAATACGCTTTCTTCTGAGATGCAGCAGCTCGCTTTACGGATGGCAAGCAATCTCGACTTCTCAAGTCTTGGACTGACAAAGGCTGAAGACGTACAACAGTATATTATTGATAACATTATCCACCCAGTTCAGGATATGGCTCCAGAAGTTCAGGAGTTATTTTCTAATTTGGTTTCAGTGGACAAGACTGGAAAGTCTACAAGAGAATACATCAATGAGATTCAGCGGATTGCAAGAGCGATATCTGATGTTACAGATTATTCGATGCAGGATGTTCTTGAGTTAACTGGTCAGGATAAGATAGTTCAAAACTATATTGACTTGGCAAACGATATTAAGGATGCTATTACCGGTGCGACAGAGGAAGATATCCTTTCGCTCTCTCCCGATGAGTTAATTAAGTCTTTTGATATTATTAAGCGGTACGGTATTCAAACATGGGATGACTTACAATCCGCCCTTGAAAATCGGACGTTTGATATCGTTGTGGATTTCGATACGGAATCAGAGAGTTTTACAAAGCTTAATACTGCTTTAAGTCAAGCTGCTTCTGCGACTGGTTTAACTGCGGAATCGGTAGAGGCTCTTACGCAGAGGTATGCAGAGCTGGAGGGATTTGACCCTGCGAGCTTGTTTGAGCATACCACTACGGGTATCCATCTTAATGCTCGTGCTCTCAATGAACTTGAAAGCGAGTATCAGGCTGCGAACAAAACAATGCTTGACAATAAGCTGGAGGACTTAGTAGAGCGCTACAAGAACTTAACGGATGCAATCAATGACGAGACGGACGCGGCTAAGAAGATAGAGCTGTACAGTCAGCGGGATGCGATTCTGTCGGAGATTAACGAAACTAAGGATTTAATCTCTCAATACAATGGGCTGACATCTGCATATAACAGATGGCTGCAAGCGAAGAGCCGGACAGACGAGCGTGAAGGTTATAAGAATATCGGAGAAGGTTACTCTACTATCCGCGATTTAATCGACCAGGGATGGGTAAACGACTCCGAAGTTAATGAGTACCTGAATCTTCTGCTTGCCGCTGACGCAAGAACAAAAGATAACATCGCTGACTTCGAGCGCCTGTCACAAACAATCGAAGGCACCAACTTCAGCATTATGGACTTCTTCCAATACGACGAGGACAACAACCTTGTTTCAGATGGATTGTTCAATTTCCTTGATGCTGTTCGTGAAAAGCTCGGGGATGATTTTGTACAGATTCGTGACGACGGCGCATATGCGTTTGATTTCACAGGCGATAAAATCAAGCAAGTAGCCGACGCGCTTGGCATGTCTGAGGAGGCTGTGCAGCTTCTTGAGCGTGCTATGATTGACGCTGGGTTTGATGTTATATTCGACTCAACCTTCAGCGATGTTGATGCGGTAATCAACGGCGCGAGGGATGCTATCGCTACCCTGCAAGAGCTGAAAGAAGCTGGGAAAATAGACTCAGAAGTTGACTTTAATTTCAATACGACAAGCATCGAAGATGCTGAGACGCAAATCGGCAATGCGAAGAAACTTCTGGAAGAGTTCACAAACGAAGACGGTACAATCAACTTGGAGCTTGAAGGAGCTACTGAGGCTGCAACCGTTCTCGCTACGCTGATTTACAGGAAGAGCGATTTAGAGGCTCCGGCCATTATGAGTATCGTTGTCGATACTGAAATGGCTCAGACGGAAATCGGGGCTGCAATCAGTCTCATGCAGCAGTTCAAAGAGGCGGTCGCAAACCTCGAAGTTCAGACTGCTCTTGGAGTCGATACGACTGATGCGCAGGCGAAAGTTGATAGTTTGCTTGGCGAGCTTCAGGGCAACCAAACAATCAACGGTACGCTCGAAATAGATACGTCATCCGTGGAGACTGCCGTTGCTGGAATCAACGCCACAACGCCTGAGATGCTCGTTACTGCCGGGTTGGATTCGAGCGAGGTTGATAGTTACGACCCGGAGAATCTGGAGAGAACGGTTACCTTTAAGCGTAGTTCAACGGCGGTTGACAGCTATATCTCATATCTCAGAAATCTGAACCTGAACAAAACGGTTACGATTACATATCGTTCCATCGGCAGTCCGACAGGTGCATCTCGCGCTGCTGGCACCGCACATGCTCGTGGAACAGCGATGCTCCATGGGTACTGGGGAGCGAGAGATAGTGGTATTGCTCTTGGCGGTGAGCTCGGTCAAGAGCTCGTCGTGCGTGACGGCAACTTCTTTACCATCGGGGATGACTCCGCAGAAATGTTCCGCTACAAGAAGGGTGACATCATCTTTAACGCGGAGCAGACACGACAGATTTTGCAGAACGGCAGAATCTCAAGTGGTGGTAAGCGCGGTTACGCATATGCCTGGGGTACAGCATTTGATAGTGGCTCTGGTGGGCGTCGTCGTGGTGGCTTTGGAGGTACAACGTCACCGGTTGGCGGCAGCTCCGGCTGTAGTTCTGGCTCCAGCTCTGGACGCTCTGGTGGAAGTTGCGGGAGCTCAAGTACCGATAAGTCCGATGAAGAAAGCTGGTTCGAGAAGCAGTATAAGCTTCACAATCACCTGATTAAGATGTGCCAAGAGGACATGGAGGATTACCTTGCATGGCTGAACTGGGCATATCAGAAGGCTTACGACGAAGGCATCATTGAGCTTGACGACTACAGGAAATATCAAGAAGAAGTCTATGAAGGCTTACAGGATTTATTTAAGGATTACCTGAACGATGTTGAGCACGAGATAGACATGCGTAGCCAGTTTGAAGGCGAAAGCAGAAAAATTATCTCGCTGTACAAGCAGCTTATCAAGGATGTCGAAAAGGAAATTGCTGCGGCGAGAGCCGCCGGTCTTGACGATACAGACGACTATATCCAAGAGCTCCAGAAGAAATGGGCTGACTACGGGAAGTCTATTCGGGAAATCGAGGAGGATGCCAGAGACGGCGCGAAGGATGCTGTAGACGAGCTGATTGAGTATCGGATTAAGATGCTCAAACAGGAGGCCGATAAAGAGAAGGATTCTCTGAAGAAGAAACTCGACTACTTGAAGGAGTTCTATCAGAAGCAGAAGGACATGCTTCAGGATGTCTATGACGAAGAGAAGTATTTGGACGAGCAATCTGAGAAGCGTAAGTCTGTTACCGACATTCAGGCAGAGCTTTCTCAGCTTGAGTTTGACGATTCTGCTTGGGCTCAGAAGCGTAAGCTCCAGCTTCAGGAGGAGCTTGCGGAGGCCAAGAAGGAGCTCGATGACTTTGAGAAACAGCACGCCTTAGACGAGGCGCTCGACTTGCTCGATAGCGCATACGACGAGCAAGAGAAGCAAATCAACGCTGAGATGGATGCTCTGGAGGAGAGATTGAACGACCCGGAGGCGCTGTATAATCAGGCGCTGGCAGACATTCGGAGCGACACGGGTAAGCTCTACGAAGAGTTCCTCGAATATAACCGTCGCCACGGAAGCGGCAACGATGAAGACATTGCGGATATGTGGGAGGCTGCATATAAAGCGCTTCTTGAATATCACGATGTCAACGGCGAGTGGTATAAGGGTATTGTTCTCTCCAATTCAACTGGATATGAGAAGCCAAAGGAGTCATGGGATACAGCGCCGGTTTCCGGCACGAACCCAGAAACAACACCCGCTGCACCCACGCAGCCAGCGAATCCGACAACGCCCACGCAGCCAAGCACTCCTACCCTGACGGACGCAATTAAGCGTAAGGTGGCTGCCGCGATTTGGAACGGCGGTTATGGTTGGGGTAACGGCTCCGATAGAGCTAATAAGCTGACGGAAGTATTCGGTAGCAATAACGGTATTCAGAACCTCGTCAACCAAAACGTCGGCAGATACGACGGCGCACCCGGAAGTGAGTACACATACCTCAATATGAGGAAGAAGTTTAAGGGCTATGCCTCTGGTACTCGCAATGCGACTCCGGGCTTACACGCAGTTGATGAACTCGGTGCCGAGTATTTGTTCAAGTCATCTGACGGGAATCACTACCGTGTGTTCTCCGGCGGAGAGAAAATGCTCAGCGCAAAGGCGACAGACTTCTTATATGAGTTTGCAAATAGCGGAAAGGACATTCTCGCAAAGATTGCGAAGAGTGCTACAGAGGCTGGTTCTATGGATAAGATTCGTCCTATCGTTAATAACAACGAGATTCATATGGGCGATATCACTATTCAAGGCAACGCCGATAGAGCCACCGTGTCTGAAATCAGGAGAGCTCAGAGAGACTCTCTTGAGACGATGCTGCGTGAGTTTAATCGTCTGAACAAATAATCCTTGCACCCCCTTTGGGGTATATACCGGCTGTCACCCCCTTTACGGTATACATTGGTAAGGCAGGCCACGGCTTGTGCTACCCTTTGCGATATATAGTGGTGACACATCTGATACGCACGGCGGCTCCCTTTGATACGGGGAGCCGCCTTAGCAATAAAACGGGACTTTTACGCAGCGGATGCTGCTTACTTTACATAGAAAGGAGCGTGAAAAAATGGCCGATATCTACGGTTCGCATTTTGAGTACGGCGGGGTTTTGTCGCGTCAGTACGGGCTGATTATCGCTGTCGTTAGCGCCGGTA
>JAUMVS010000096.1 GCA_030530045.1 Phoenicibacter congonensis | reverse complement strand
TTGCAAAAGATTTTGAAAGGCCCTCCGCAACGATAGGTCGTGTGTTTTGCCGCAGGCTCATCGAAAAGAACTTCGCAATCGAAATCCTCATCGAGAAGAAGCATGTTTAATTTGTCAGCGTGTCGTGGCATCTATAAATTTTTCTCTTTTTTCTCTTCCGCAAAAGTAAAACAGGGGTAAATTTTCGTAACTAAAAGCTAGTTCTTTTTTTTAATCTCATCAAGAATTAGTGGGCCAATTTCGGTAATGTCACCTGCGCCCATAGTGATAACTAGGTCGCCCGACTTGGCTTTGTTCGCGATGTGAGTTGTGACATCGGCCAAGCGTGGGACATATTCTGCATCAGGATGACCTGAATGAGTTAGCACTGTGTCGAGGAAAGTCTGGCCAGAGATTCCTGGAATTGGAGTCTCGCCCGCCGCATAAACATTGGTGAAAATGAGCGAGTCGGCGTCGTCGAAAGCCTCGGAGAATTCCTTAGCCAACACATCGCAGAAAAGGTTTGCGCGTGAATAGCGATGTGGCTGGAAAATTACGTGCACATTGTTGAAATCGAGCTCTTTAGCAGCCTTGATTGTTGCTTTAATCTCGGTTGGATGGTGAGCGTAATCGTCGATGACGGTTACACCATTAGCGCTGCCCACAAGCTCGAAGCGTCTGTGAACGCCCGCAAAGTTGTGGAGCTTGATTGCAGCCTGCTTCACATCAAGACCAAGTGCTTCAATCAAAGCAAGAACTGCAGTTGCATTCAGCTCGTTGTGTGTGCCAGGGTTTTTCATAATTGCACTGTCAATGATTTCACCACTAGCAAGCTGAACTTTAAACACAGAACCAACGCCAACGCGCTCGCTCTCGACGATGCGAACGTCGGCATCTTCTGAGAAGCCATATGTAACAACGTTTTGTGCGTTAGCTTTTGCAAGTTCAACAAGTTTTTTGTCGTCAGCACAAACAACTGCTGGGTTTCCATCAGGAACACTTGCGATGAACTGGCCAAATTTTTCGTAAATCTCGTCAAGCGATTTATAGTGGTCAAGGTGGTCGCTTTCAATGCTGGTAACAATTACAGCATGAGGGTTCAAGCATGTGAGCGATTTGTCAGATTCGTCAGCCTCGACAACGTAGTATTCGCCTGAACCAGGACGTGCGTTTGTGTTGTAGGCTAAAACCATTCCGCCAATGACAAACGTTGGGTCAAGACCCATGTCGTCAAGCACACAAGCAAGCATTGAGCTTGTGGTCGTTTTTCCATGAGTGCCAGCAACAGCCAGTGTTTTGAGGTCTTTTCCAAGGTAGCTCAAAAGCTGGGCGCGATGAATAATATCAAGCCCGCGACGCTTTGCTTCCAAGAGCTCAGGGTTGTCATCCATAATCGCAGTTGACACAACGACAGTTACATCGTCACCTTCAGGAACATTTTTAGCGTCCTGACCGATTGAAACCGGGATCCAGCTTTTCTCAAGCTGTTCAGTGAAGCGCGAAGCCTTCAGGTCAGAGCCGCTGCAGCGAATGCCCTGCGACGAAGCGATGCGAGCAAGACCGCTCATGCCAACGCCGCCGATTCCGATAAAGTGAAGTTTGTTGTGTGTTTTGTTGCTGTCTGTCATTTGTATCTCCAAAAATAAACGTCTATTTATTTTATCAATTGCACTACTGTATCAGCCAATTTAGCGGTCGCATCAAGCGTCCCGCAGCCTTGCGCGGCCTCGCGCATGTTTGCACGAATTTCCTCGCTGTTGATGATTTCGAACAAGCGCTTTTTGAAGTCGTCAGTTTTGACTTCGTCGTCCTTGCACCAATAGGCCGCACCCGCCTCAACATAGCTTTCTGCGTTTTTAGTTTGATGGTCAGCCGTGGCGTATGGAAAAGGCACAAGCATAGCAGGAATTTTCAATGCGGAAATTTCTGCCAGTGAAGTTGCTCCCGCACGTGACAAAATAACATCGGCGCAGGCTAAAGCCTTTGGCATCTCGTAACAATAATCGAGCAGGTGGTAACGCTTTTCCTCAGTTTCAGTCAAAGCTAGCTGCTCTTTTACCCAGTCGTAATCGCGCTTGCCTGCAACGTGAATAATTTCTAGGCCATCAACTGCGAGCAGCTCATCTTTTAGAGCAACAGTCGCCTCGTTGATTGTCTTTGCCCCGAGGCTTCCGCCGAAAACGAGAAGCACTTCTGAGGCCTCATCAATTTCAAAAAGCGACAAGCCTTCTTCGCGAGTAGCGCTGATAACTTCCTGTCGAACAGGGTTGCCAGTGATTGTCGCTTTCGATTTATCTTTGAGCTTTAGCGCAGCGTGTTCGTAGGTCAAACAAACTGCATCAGCTTTCTTAGAAAGCTCTTCATTTGCCAAGCCCATCACAGAATTCTGCTCATGAATTGCAGTTTTGATACCGAGCTTTTGCGCTGCATAAACTACAGGCACTGAAACGTAACCGCCAAAGCCGACGACCAGGTCACAGCTGATTTCTTTCAGCCATTTTTCCGCTTGCTTTCTGCTTTTTGCAACTTTTGCAAGCGTAGTGATTGCAGTCCAAGGGCGTGAGCGATCAATGCCTGAGACATCGAACGCTTTGTATTCGAAACCAGCAGCTGGCACAAGCCTTGACTCTGCACCTTTCGGCGTGCCAGCATAGCGAACGGTCGCGCCACGCGATTTCAACTCATTTGCAAGCGCCAATGCAGGGTAAATGTGTCCTGCGGTTCCGCCACCTGTAATTACAACATTCATTGATTCTCACCTATCGTTTATCCAAAAAGCTAGGCGGTTTAATATCGCCCGCATAGCCCTTGCTTTTATTGCTGCGTCTTTTTCCAGAGCTTGACTTTGAGTCGCGAACGCTAAAGCCTTTAACGGAGTCATCGTTAATGTCGCTCACATTAATTCTCACACTACGCTCTTGCTCGCGCGCAAAAGTTTTCGATTTTACGCTGCTTTTGCTTGAAGATACACCGAAGGAATTGCCTCGCCTTGTTCTTGATTTTGACCCTGATCCCGAACTTGAAAACCCGTCAGCAAGATTGTCTGAGACAGAAGATCGGCCCATGTTGCGCCTCGATTTAGTTCCGCCTTCTGTTGCTCCAAGAGAAGAATATCTGCTATCAAGACTTGTGCCTGCGTAGCGATCATTTCTGCCAGAGCTTCTTCTAGAAGAAGAGCCTCGTGAACTAAAAGCGTAGTCGCTATCGGCGTTAGACGATTTTGGTCTAGCTGGAGAATTGCGAGTGTAGACGTTGATTGAGCCGCGTCGGCGCTCAGCACTAGTAGCAAATTGGGCGCTACGGCTTGACGCCAAAACGAAGCCAAGCAAAATGAAGCTGGCAAGAGCAGAACTTCCTCCAGCAGAGACGAACGGCAGCGGCTTGCCCGTTGTTGGCAGGGCGCCAACCGCGCTTCCAATGTTAACGAGCGACTGAAAGAAAAGCGCGAACGCAGCTCCAAAAACCACCAGTTGCATAACGGGGACGTCTTGAGCCTGGGAAAATTTATAACCGCACCAAAAAATCAGCACAACGCAAATAATCACAACCAGCGCACCTAAAAGCCCCATTTCCTCACAAATGATCGAAAAAATGAAGTCGGTGTCCGACTGTGTTAAATAGTCATATTTCTCGTGTGAAGAGCCGAGGCCGCGACCAAAAAGCCCGCCTGACGCAATTGCGTAATAGGAACGAATGATTTGATAGCCGCTTCCAACGCCACCTTTTCCGTCGTCCCACGGGTTTATAAACAAGAAGCGCTTTGAACGGAAGGAACCACCGGCAAAAATCATGAAGGCAATGCCAATCAATCCAAGAAGAAAAACCCCAGTAATCAGTCTTTTATCGACACCAGAAATCCAAAAAATTACTAGCACCGCAGCTACACAAATTAGAGAAGTCCCCATGTCGTTGCAAAAAACAAGAAGAGTGCCGATTGGAATCAGAATTAAAAGAAATGCCCAAAGCCCCAGCTCACGATAGCCAATTTCCCCATCGTTAAAGCGAGAGCCCAGGTCGGCAGCAATCAAAATCACACCAATCTTTAAGAACTCACCAGGCTGGATTGTGAATGGTCCCACCTGAATCCAGCGAGATGCACCATCAACTGTAACACCAAAAAAAGCTGCAACCAAAATGCCTAAGAAAACCAACCCCAAAACAAAATAGCGAAATCGAAGGAGGAAAGCGACGCTTCCAGAAGCTCGATACATAATTGCGCACACGAGAATGCCGATGCCGACAAAGAGCACTTGCTGTCCCACGCCTTTAAAAGCCGACTGCTCAGCTGCAATGTAGCCAAATGACGTTACTGAATAAATCGTCAAAAGGCTAATTATGGAAAGCACGCTCACACAGCAAACACAAAGAATTAGGTAAAAACTAGCCGAACGTTCTTTTGAGAGAAAGTCCTTAAGCATCAAGCTTCCTCACCAGCTCTTTAAAGAACCTGCCTCTCTCCTCAAAGCCGCTAAACTCGTCAAACGACGCACACGCTGGCGAAAGCAAAACGCTGTCATTTTCAGACGCTGCTTCGACTGCTGCATCGAGCGCATCACTTAAATGCTCGGCCTCCAAAACTTCGATGCCGTCGTTTACTAGCGCCTTGAATTCAGGTAAGAAACGACCCTTTGAAGCTCCAAAACAAACGACAGTTTTTACAAGCTTGTTTTCACTAGCAGCTTTTTTGCATTCATCAACGAGAGGTGTGAGGTCGCTACCTTTATCGGTGCCACCGAGAAGCAAAATTAAATTACCTGCTGGGAAAGCAGAAAGTGCTTTGATTGTAGAGTCAACGTTTGTCGCTTTGGAATCGTTGAAGAAATGAACACCCGCAACATCACCGCAAGGCTCAATTCTGTGCTCTAGCGGGTTAAATTCAGTGAGTGCCTTTGCAATTGCTTCATCATCAACGCCAAGCTTAGCAGCCAGAGTTGCCGCACACACTGCGTTTTGAACGTTATGCTCGCCCTTGATTTTCATCTGTTCTGTGAGGCCAAGCACCAAAGGCAATTTATCTGAAGTTTTATCGGTCACAACTTCGCAAGCAAAGCCTTCAATTCCCTCAACTTGAGAAACGAGACTATCTTCTAAGAAAATTAGAGCGTCAGCATTGTTTTTCGTGTTTTGGAAAATGTTGAATTTTGCCCTTGCGTAATTCTCAAGACCTTGGTGCCATTTGATGTGGTCTGGCGTGATGTTTAGAATAGCGCAAGCTGCAGGGTTAAATTTAGAGGTCGATGCAAGCTGATAGGACGAACATTCGACGACGTAAATCTTGTCATTTCCGTCAATTTGAGAAATGCATGTCTGACCAATGTTTCCAACCGCAACTGAATTTTTGCCAGCAATTTTGAGAATATAATCAGTGAGAGCTGTAGTCGTCGTTTTTCCGTTTGTGCCTGTGATTGCAACCCAAGTTGAATTAGCTTCTGACTCTCTGAAGGCAAATTCGACTTCGCTAATCACCTCTCCGGAGCATGATTTCGCTTTTGCGTAAAAGTCGGAAAACTCGCTGATGCCAGGAGAAGCAATGCAAAAGTCGTAGTGTTTAGTAACATCTAACGACTCCTCGTCAACAACGTCAAAAGATTCAACGCGCTGACCCTGGGCTTGCAGGTAATCCGCAACGGCAGAGCCTGTAACGCCCGCACCAAGAACGAGAATTTTTCCTAATTTTTCTGCTGAAATTTTGCGTTTAAAATCCATTTCTGCCAGCTTAATCGCGAGTTTTTAAATTACTTCTGACAT
>JAUMVS010000095.1 GCA_030530045.1 Phoenicibacter congonensis | reverse complement strand
TTGCAAACGAATCGTTTTCGGAATAATCGATGTTGATGTCAGCTGGTTTGCCTTCGTCTTTCAAAACGACCTGCATCAAAATCATCGTCTCATCAGGCGGAACAGAAAGAGCGTCAGCTGAGACAATCTTTGACTGAGGAGTGGTTGCGATTGAGAGGTTTGACATTCTTTTTGCTACAGAACGTGTGAACTCACGTGTGCCGAAAAGACAAACTGTGTTGTCTTCAAGCACTTGCGCTACGCGGGCAAAACTTAGTGAGCGCTGGCCTGCATAGGCATTTTTGCCTTCCCAGGAATGGTGCAAGTTGCGAATGGTTTGGTAGGTGAGAGCGCCACAAATTCCGTCATTTGGAAGCCCCATGTTTTGTTGGAACATGCGCAAAGCACCTTCTGTAATAGCGCCAAAAACACCATCTTCAGGACCAGCTGAAAAGCCAAGAGTCCCCAGAATGTGCTGCAATTCTTTGCAGTCGTTTCCTTTGAAATTTGGCAGACGCAAATAAAGCGAGCGATCACCCAGCGAATAGGTCGCATCAACAAGAGCGCTCCAAATTTCAGCGTCTACGAACTCGCGCTCAGCGATGCCATTCTCTTTGCAAAATGCGTTTACTGCGGCGATGGTTTTCTCGTCAAAGACCGAAGTGATGTCATCTTCAGAAAGCAAGTCAATCTTGCACAGGCGTTCCTGCACGTCTTTGACAGCAGCGTTTTTGTCGTTTGGATTAATGTTTTTGAAGTCGTTTGTCATTAATGTGTTCTCTCTAAGCACCAATCTGCCATTGAGATTAGCAGTTCTTTTTCTTTACCTTCATTCATGCAAACGTTCATTATACTCTTAGACTCAAAAATAAGGCTCTTAGTGCGCTCTTTCGCATAATCAAGTGCGCCCGATTTCTCGATTAAGTTGAGTGCATCTTCAATTTCTTGAGGCGTGTTGTCGTTGCTGTCCAAAATATCTTGAAGTTTTTTGCTGTTTTCTGCATCAAGTGACTTGATTGCATGCAAGGCAATGAGCGTTCTTTTGCCTTCCGCAATGTCGAGAGCAAAGTCTTTTGAGGAGTCTTGAGTGGTTCTGTCAACGTTTAGCAGGTCGTCTTGAATTTGGAACGCAAGGCCGCATTTAAGCCCAGCTTCGCGAAGTTGCTGCACTTTGTCTTTAGGCGCACCAGCGATGATGGCCCCAATGGCCATTGGCGAGGCACATGTGTAGTTGGCGGTTTTGAGCGTTGCCATTTTTTCGTAATCTTCTTCGTTTTGGCCGAAGCCACCTGCGTTTTCCCAGCCGATGTCGATTGCCTGACCTTCGATAGTTTTTGTTTTCATGTTTGAAAGCTCCAGCAGAACTTCCATCTTTGTCGCGTCTTGCAGCTGGTCGTCGTTTAGCACCAGCTGATCCATAAAGGTGAGCGCATAATCTCCAGCGTTAAGAGCGGTTCCAATTCCATGTGTCACGTGCAAGCACGGTTTGTTGCGGCGTGTGAGCGCATTGTCGGCGATGTCGTCGTGAATTAACGCAGCATTTTGGAAGACCTCAATTGCAAGAGCTGAAGTTATGCAGTCTGCGATTTTGCCTGAAAAAGCATAGTTTGCAAGCAAACAACAAAGCGAACGCGAACATTTTCCAGGGTTTTCAAAAAAGCTTTGCAGCGGGTTTGTGAGGTAGCTTTCCGCAAGTGACTCGCTTGGTTTTGGAAGGACTTGCGTCGACAGTGCTGCGATGTCTTTGCAGTAATTGCTAACGTAGGCTTGGAAGTTCTCGCATTCAGAAATTTCATTTTTGATGCGCGAGGAAAACGCCTGCAAATCATTGGAATTTATCATTTTTTATTCCTGTGAAATTGAGTTGTCGTAGCCAAAAATAGAATCAAGAACACCAGAGTACCAAGTGTCAGGCGAGGCAATTTTTTTCGAGTCGACATATTCTGGCAGGTTGTTGTTCGTTTTCTTTTCAATGCCAGTGACAACGACGGCACCTTCGCCTTCTTTGACATAGCCATAGTCGCTTTTCGCTTTGTCTTCCACGCCTTCATCGGTTTGAAGCGACTCGACTGCCGCCTTCAACTTTGCATTTCTGGCTTCAACTGCCACAAGTTCTGCCTGCGACTTTTGGGTTTCACGCACCTGAGTGTAGTAAACCTTGGCAGGTTGATAGCAACAAACGCAAACCAATGCGATGGAAGTGAGGGTTAAAAGCAATGTTTTTGGAAATCTTCCAAGGGAAGTAGCTCTAGCCAAAATTGTTTGAAAATCGAAATTGCGGTTCGCAGAAATTTTCATCGTTGAGGCGTTTTCGCCTGCACCGTTGCTGCGAAGTTTCGAAGCTCGTTTTTCTGAGCGACCAAGCTTTCCTTCATAAATTGCAGCTCTTGGGGCAACACCGGGTTTATCCGCTTCTTTTGCCTTGCTGCAAAAGCTAACGGCGTCCTCAAAAGAGAATTTATTTTTAAAGAAGTGCTCTATTAGATTCCCCTAAGCATATTGTGTGTTTAAGTGGTTCGTTTTGCTTGGTGATATCATTATACTAGATGTTGTGAATTATGCCTGCTAAACTCTCACTTTTTTACATCATTTTGTGTAGTTTTTCTGTTGTGTGTGCGCCACTTTTGTTGGAGTAGAATTTAAAATCATGAACTACAGAGAAAACGAAAATTTCTACAACGAGGACGTTGTTTTTGAGGCGCCAAACGCTATGCGTTCGCTGCTTTATCCTGTTTCACCCGACATCATGAAAGATCCAGTGCATTTGGCGGTCTTTGACATGGACGGAACGTCAATCGACACATCATCGCCGATGCTTCTCGTTCGCAAGCTTTTGAAAGAGCGCCGCTTGTCGGTCAAGGATTCAGCCTTCATTATTCATTGGGCTCTAAGCTACAAATTCCATCTTCCGCGTGAGAACAATCCTGTTCGCGAAAAAGTGTTTACCGCTTTTATGGGTGAGGACTACACCGAAGTTTGCGCTGAGCTCGAGAAGTTTTCGGAAGACAAAATCGTTCCTGAAGTTCGTGACGCGGCCATAAATGCAATGAAAAAACACATGGAAGATGGAATCATTGTCATTTTGCTTTCCGCTTCTTTTGATTCTGTTGTCGCTCGTTTGATGCGTGACATTCCTGTGAATTTTGGAATGGCAACACTCATGAAAATTGACGATGACGGCAAGCTCACCAACGAGGTTTTGGGGACTGCCCCAGAGGCCGATGGAAAGCCGATTTGTCTAAAAACCTTTGCCGATGCTGAATTTGGCGAGGGTGGATGGATTGTTGATTATGCCTATGGTGACCACATGTCTGACGCCGACATTTTGAGCATGGCAAAGCATCCAGTAGCAGTGTGTCCTGATCGAAAACTCAAAGAGTACGCAGAAGAAAAAGGCTGGAAAATCGTTAACTGGTAGCAGCTTTTTTCCGCATAAAACCAGTCTTAGACGTTGCTTTTAACATCGCATTTTCAAGATGAACAATTTTGCGCGAACGTGCATCAAACTGCTCGTTAGCCTTGCGTAATGCCAGTGATACTGTGCTAACATAAGTTGCTAAAAACTTATCATTCCGACACAGATAGCGGGTGTTTCCTTGATTAATAAAGACCTTCTAAACCTCCTTGGGAGTTCGAAAAAATACATATTTGCAGCAGTTGCTTGCATGATTTTGGGTCTGCTTGCAAATGCATCGATTACGGGCTCTATCGTTTATGCAATTTATCTTCTGGCAAACAGTTCGAATGACTATTTTGTCTTTGTGGCTCCAGCAATAATCGCACTTGTTGCGATTGTTGTTCGTTTCGCAGCCACTTGTGCAGCTGCCGATTTCAAAGACCGTGTTGGCCGCGAAGCAAAGAGAGATTTACGCGAGAAAATCTTTAACAAAATCTCAGAGCAAGGCGTTAATGCTACACACAACACAAGCATGTCGGCACTGACTCAAATGTCGCTTGAGGGCGTGGAGCAGCTTGACCTTTATTACTCGAGCTACCTGCCACAGTTTTTCTACGCCATGTCGGCACCACTCATTTTGTTTTGCATAACCGTTTGGATTGATTGGCCCGTAGCTCTTGTGTTGCTACTTTGTGTTCCGCTGATTCCAGTTTCTATCGTTGCAGTTTCAAAGTATGCAAAAAAGATTTTTGCTAAATATTGGGGTAAATACACTTCGATGGGCGACGGCTTTCTAGACAGTGTTCAGGGCTTAAAAGATCTAAAGATTTTCAAGGCTGACGAGGCTCAACACAAGAAAATGAATGAGTCGAGCGAAGAGTTCCGCAAAATCACAATGAAGGTTTTGGTGATGCAGTTAGCAAGCACAACCATCATGGATTTTGTTGCCTATGGTGGTGCTGGAATTGGAATTGCGATTGCTGTAACAGGTGTTGTTTACCGCGGTCTTGACCCATTCGCTGCTTTGTTTTTGGTGCTTGTGGCGGTCGAGTTTTTCTTGCCGCTTCGCGCTTTTGGGTCTGCTTTTCATGTTGCAATGAACGGGGTTTCGGCAGGCACGAACATCATTTCTCTGCTTGAGACTAAAGCGCCAAAGTGGGGAACAGAAGAAGTGGTGAGTACGAACCTTGAGCTAGAAAATGTGAGCTTTTCTTACGATGACGCTCGCATGGTTCTGAAAAATGTCTCTATGAAGTTCCCAGATGCTGGCATGATTGCAATTGTTGGCGAGTCGGGTTGTGGAAAGTCAACGATAGTGAAGCTTTTGACTGGTGCCTGCAGACCAAATGAGGGCATCGTTGAAGTTGGCGGTCGCAAAATAACCGATTATTCGCGCGAAAGTTACTATTCAAAACTTGCGTGCGTGGCTCACGACTCGCACATCTTTAATGCATCGGTTCGTGATAACTTTAAGCTTGCGAATTCAAATGTGACCGATGAGCAGATTTTCGAAGCTCTAGAAAAGGTCAACTTGCTTGATTTTGTGAAGAACAATTTCGGTCTTGACAAGGAGCTTTCAGAAGACGCCGCAAACATTTCCGGTGGGCAAAAACAGCGCCTGGCTCTTGCGATCAATCTTGTTTCTAACAAGGAAATCTACATTTTTGATGAAGCGACAAGCAACATCGACATTGAATCGGAAGCAGTCATCATGAAAAACATTCATGAGCTGTCAAAGAATAAATCTGTAATCGTTATTTCTCATCGACTTGAAAATGTTGTTCCTGCCGATTTGATTTATTTCGTGGAAGACGGCCACGTCGCTGAGCAGGGAACACACTCAGAATTGATGGCGAAAAATGGTGCCTACGCTGCGCTTTATACCACCCAAAAGCGACTTGAAAAGGGATACGAGGAGGTGTGCTGTGACTAACTCTCAAACATCTCCAAAAACACGCCGCAGCGGGATTGCAATTGTCGCAAAACTCATCGTTTTGCTTGGAAACCTTGCATGGATAATGCTCCTTGCTGTCATCAATGGCTCAGTAGGCTTTCTGTGTTCAATGGGTGTCACACTCATGGGCGCTGTTGGTGTTGCGAAGGCGCTTGGCGAGGGCATTGCTCTTTCCTATGAAGCGATTGCAGCAATCGCAATCATTCTCGGTGCGCTTCGTGGAATTCTTCGCTACTTCGAGCAATATAGCAACCACTACATCGCATTTCGCCTGCTAGCGGTGCTTCGTGACAAGATTTTTGAGCAACTTCGCCTGTTGTGTCCCGCGAAACTTGAGGGCAAAAAGAAAGGCGACATCATCGCAATGATTACGTCTGACATCGAAACGTTAGAGGTTTTCTACGCACACACAATCTCTCCAATTTGCATCGCCGTAATCGTGTCGCTCACCGTGGCAATATTTGTGGGATGC
>JAUMVS010000094.1:4615-5827 GCA_030530045.1 Phoenicibacter congonensis | reverse complement strand
CTGCGGGAGCTTTTCCAAAACGGCCAGTTCGAGCAGGCCGGTGAGCTGATTGCCAACAGCGTTAATAAGATGCTCGATGCATTCGACGCTGAAAAGCTGGGCGCAAAAGTCGGTACATGGGTTCAGAACTTTGCCGATTTTATGGATGGCCTGTTCTTTGGCATCGAGTGGGATAAAATCGGAGAAGACCTTGCCAAGGGCATCAACGGCCTGCTCAGCAAAGTCAAGGGTTCCACCATCGGCGAAATCCTGCGCCTGAAGTTCACCGTTGCAATCGGCATGTTCGCCGGCTTTGTCAAGAATTTTGACGGCAGCCAGGCCGGTTCCTTCCTGGGCGATGCCATCCTTGGCTTTGCACAAGGTCTTGGTGCAGACATAGAGAAGAACTTTGATGCAGAGTTTTGGGAGAAACTCAACCAGAACATCGAGGACGGCTTTGCCGCATTCGTTCCCCGCTTTATTTCCGCGCTAAAGGTCGCAGTCGATACCGTCATCAAACAAGCACCGGAGGTCATTGGCACCCTCGGCAATATCGGCCTTCAGGTTGTCGATGCAATCACGGAAGCACTGTCCTCCATGGATGAAGAAATCCAGCTGTTTGATGACCGTGGATTTCAGCTGAATGCCACCCAAACCAGATGGGAGGCTCTTGGCGCATCTGTTGCGGAAGGGTTTAACGGAATTGACTGGGCCGGAATCCTGTCCGGGAGCATTGATGCAATCGGAAAGCTGACAAATGGGCTAGTTGAGTTCTTGTCTTCTGCCGTTGCCGGAATCGGAGACAAGTGGTCAGATATCGGAACAGGTATCGCAGACGGGATAAAAAGCATTCCGTGGGGAGAAGTTTTTGAAAACGTTGGAGAGGTACTGCTTGGGTTAGCAACTGCGATCTTTGATGGACTTGCATCGCTCATCTCCGGCTTCACATCAGAGGACATGAGTGCATTCATCGATTCTGTGGGTGAGGCGATGAAAGACCTGCCATGGGAAGACACAATCATCTCAGCTGTCAAGTTGGCAAAAGTTTCCGGAGACTTCTATGTGAAATTGGTTGCTGCACTTTTTGATGCAGTTACTGGCGCGAACTCGGCTGCAATGGTGGATCAATCGATTACGAACAGTAAAGTTATTGAGGCCTCACGGCAGCAAGGTGAGAGCTATGCTGAGACTGTGATGAGGGGATTTGAGTCTGGCGCACTAAGCGTAATCGAA
>JAUMVS010000094.1:0-4605 GCA_030530045.1 Phoenicibacter congonensis | reverse complement strand
TATATTGGTGGATCCGATTGCAGGGATAATTCTCGAGGACTCGGAGTATTTTGACAGACTTGAGGAAGAGTGGGAGAAAAAAAGCTGGTTTGGGAAATTACTTTATGGCTTTAAGAATCCTGTAAAAGTTGATGAATCGGGACGCAGATATGTTAACATTCCTGACGTCACTGATAATGGAACCGGCGGCGGAATGATTATCGAGGCAAAAACACAGGCCAAAGATGTCGGAGATGCGATGGTGGATGGCTATGTAGATGCTATTGACGATAGAGAAGATGAAGTGCGTGCAGCCGGAGAATCCACCGTTGATGCTACAGTAGATGGGATGAAAGATGCCGGAGATATACACAGTCCTTCGAAAGTTACCGAGGAAATAGGCATAAATCTGATAGATGGATTGTTTATCGGACTAGACACAATCGAAACCAAGGCAAGCGAGTTTGTTGCAAGATTTTCGGAAATACTCGGTAAGATTGCTGATGCTGCGCGAAAGGCTGTGGAGACAACTACAAGCGAAATGTCAGCTCTTGGCAATGACGTGACGATTGCATTCAGCGGAGTTTCCTCCGGAGTCAATGCAATGGCAACTCAAGTGGACGCATCTACTTCCGCTGCTGCTGGTTCAATTACCGCTTTCCGCAACAACGCCATTACCGATCTCAGTGCAGTGGGTGCTTCCATAGACGCACTTGCAGCAAAAGCTTCCGCGCTTGGCAGCCTACAGCTTGGAAAAATTGGTACATCCATGAAGTATGGTTCATCTCCAAGCTGGTCAGTAGATTTCAGCAACCTGTTCCACGCCGCAGAAGGCGCAGTAATCCCTCCCAACCGGGAGTTCATGGCGGTTTTCGGCGACCAGCGTACCGGTACGAATATCGAAGCGCCTGAGAGCCTGATCCGCCAAATTGTCCGGGAGGAGGCAGGATCCTCCGGAAACAGTGGCCGCCTTGAAAGCCTCCTGGAGGAGCTGATTGGCACTGTCGGCAATATCCGCATTGGCGACGATACCATTGGCCGGGCAGCAACCAGATATTCCCGCGCCCACGGTAGGGCAGTTGGAGTGTGATACAAATGAGAGACCCACTGATTATTGACGGCATCGTCATGACGGACTACCTCCCAGAAGACGGAATGACGGTCGAGTTTAACGATATCGACTCTCCGAAATCCGGCAGAACCATGGACGGCGAAACCCACAGAACCGTGATTGCACGCAAGCGAAAGCTTGGGTGTTCTTTTTTGCCGATTCCCCAGAGCGTGTCCAGCAAAATTCTGCTGTCCGTCAAGAAAAAGTTCTTTGAGGTTACATACATGGATCCGGAGGTCGGTGTCCGTACCACGAATATGTATTCCGGTACGAAGAAAATCACCTTGTCCCGCGTGTATGAGCAGGATAGAAAAGAGCCGCTGTGGAAAGGGCTTTCATTTAATCTGATTGAGAAGTAGGAGGGATGCCTGTGGCAGGACCAACCGCTGAGGAACTGACTGCGTATGATGGCGAGTATGACATCCGGCTTCAGATCGGCGACCAGTATTTCGGGATGTCCGTTCTGCGCAGCGTTTCCACGGTCAATCAGCTTTGTGACGTAAAGTTTGAAATTGGTCAGACGGCTTGCGGCCAGATTGATATTGAGATGGAAAAGCCCACTGCCACTTTTGCGAGAATGGCACGGATTATTCCATACACCAAGAGAATCGACTGTGAACCAGAAGGAGAATGGAAGCAAAGAGGCGTCTACTTTATCGATACGCGGGAAACTGAAATCGATGGCGGCGATGATTTGCTGCATCTCACCGGCTATGACGGGATGCTCAAGACATCGAAAGATTATGGAGACCTCGGCCTCACATACCCCGCAAAGACGCTGACTGTCGTAAACAGGATTGCAGAGCTGTCAGGACTTGAAGTGGAAGAGGAGACGCAGAAAGCTCTTGACGACGGCCAGACCATTCCAAAGCCGGAATATTACACCGGCAGGGAGATCCTTGGATTTGTTGCAGCCATGTACGCAGGAAGCTTTATGATGGACCGGTTCGGTAAATTGAAGCTTATAAACATGGCAGACATGCTTTCCGATGAGAACGATATTACACAGCGGCTCCTTGCCAACCAGTCTGACCAGCCGATTGAAATCGGAGGTGAGTTTATCGTTGTCTGAATATGTACCCATAAATTATGCTGCAATGGACATCAGCATCGGCCAAAGAACCTCAGCGTACTCGAAGGTTGTGCTTGTCAACGCAGACGGAAAGGAATTCTCATCCGGCACCGACGACGGAATGACACTGACGATTGACATGCCATGGGCCAGCCAAGAAATGGCAGACAGTCTGCTTCCGAAGTTCGCAGGCCGCTGGTATCAGTCGTATACTGCACAGGATTCCTTTGTGTCGCCGGATGCCGACCTGGGCGAAGCGGTGAAAATAGCCGGTGTAAAAGGCTCAATTCTCAGCAGGCGAACCGAGTTCGGCAGGCAGATGTCGTCCACGATCTCAGCGCCCGGCGAGGAAGAGCTTGACCATGAGTATGAATACATTACCAAGGTTGACCGGGAGGCGCAGCGCCAGCGCAGTGTGTTTGGAAATGCGTTGGCAAAGGTTGCAAAGGATGCCAACGACAAGATTCTGGAGAATTACAACGACCTGGTTGCTGCGCTGAATGGCGATGATGGAGCACCGGAAGACCTGAAAGCCGGCATTGCAAACTACGTAAGGTACGACCTGGAAAACAACGAAGGCTTTGCTGCAACAAAATTGTTTGCGCAGATCGGTGAGAAGGCGAAAGCCGAAATCACCGCCTATGTGATAAAAGATAAAGACGGCCATGCAAAATCGTTCCTGGAACTCATGGCCGACGTTATCAAGCTGCAAGGCGATGTGGAGATTCTGGGGAACTTTACTGTTGAAGGCGGCTCCATCAAGCTTATCAACGGTAAAGGCATGTGGATCCCGGACAGCACGATCTCTGTTGGCGGAGGTTCGAGACTGAGTCCATCCACGATCACTTATCTGACCTCTGTGTACCATTACACCACGGGCCTCTCCGTTGGCGGTGATGGCATTACGATGGAGCAAAAGGTATTCAAACCAAGCGAAATCACCTCAACCGATGGCAAGGAGCATACCGTGCTCGGCTGTGCATAAGGGGTGCGTATCCGGTGGCTCATAAAAAAGGCCGGGTGCGAAAAAATAACCAACTCAATTGCTGGGATGGCCCTGTAGAGGCTGACGAGCTACAACGTGACCATGAGATAAGGGTGGGCGTGACAGCGGCGAAAGCAGAAAGAATCGTCAGCATAGCCTAAGCTGAAAAAAAGGCTCCGTATTCGCGTATGGGGTGCTAAGGGCATGTAGTAGGGGGAATCAGCATCGATGCCCTGATGAGGGGAGCGTTCAACGACCGCGTGGTTGGGACTTCGAGCCGAGTCTTGGTACAGTCTACTCCCCGGTGAAAGTCGGGGTATTGAGGATTATAAAAATGTTGACCTGGGTGCCTGGCGTGCAGCCACATCCACTGAGATCAATACCGGCCATCTGCCTACTGGAGCATCGCTGCGGCAGGTGATTACGGCAGGAGGAGACCGGTCTCAGCGTATACTGAAAACGCCCAGTAAGGCGGAAGTTGTTACCATCACCAGCGGAGACCCAAGCATCAGCTATAACGCAGACGGATCGATTAACTACATCTTTTCCGGCGGCAGCACATCGGGCTATTCCAAGTCCACCTGCTCTACGTCTGGCATCCCGGATTGCGGCAGCGGAAGCGCCCGATTTGTTATTCAGCCCAATGGCGCCAACTCCATTTTGGTTACTGCCTACAAAAGCTCATCCGGTTATGCAGGAAGCCAGTACTGGAGCGGCTATTGCGGCAGTGCGACAATTGATTACAGAGTTTCCTCAGCCCCGTCAGGCGGCGGAGGCGGCGGAACCATAAAGGTGAAGACGTATACGCCGGAAACCACAACAGAGCAGAAGTACGGCTACTATGTCCATGTGCCTGCCAGCGCTGATGCCGAGACGAAGTTTTTCCTGACGCAGAGCGGTGCTGCAACACAAAACTTGGCTTTCGATATTGAGAGCATCAATGATTCCGAAAATTGGGAGGTATAAATTTTGGAAGAAGCAATTGCAAAGATTATAGCCGTCAGAAATGAGCTGGAAACGCTTACCATTCCGGCGACAGACCACAACACAATCACGGTGTATGGTTGCAGGCAGATTCTTCAGGGCGTCGTCAATGACCTTACCGAACTGCTGAATGCAGAAAAAAGAAAGGTCCAGCCGATGCAGAAAGAATCTGGTGCGGCCAACGAGTAAAGAATTGCAGAGGATGATGCACAATGGCTGATGCTGTCAAAATCGGTGCGCTGCCGCTGGCGGATGAAATCCGTGCTGTCGATCTTTTTGTTCTCGAACAGAACGGAACTGCAAAGAAACTGGAAGGCAGCACCCTGACCAGATTTATCGACCGCAATATTGTCGATATGTCTGTTTTTTCACTTGATTACGGAGTGAGACCAACAGCCGAGTTTGAAAAAATCACCGGAAAGATCAAGCTTGGCATACCGAAGGGGAATAGCATCGTTTCGATTTCCCTGAACA
>JAUMVS010000093.1 GCA_030530045.1 Phoenicibacter congonensis | reverse complement strand
AAAAGAAGCCACCGTAATCCTTTGCGATAGTGAGGCATTGCTTCGTCCGCAGTAAAAAAGCAGCTCACGGAGGAGCTGCTTATATGGGTAAATAAAATTAGATAGTTTGTATATTTAAGCGCGACCTACGCTGTTTCGCCACCTCAAGAAGAACCAGCACCTGCAGTGCAAACGTAACAATGATTCCAAAACACGATGTCACGCGTCATGTCTTGCTCGTCATTTTTCGCAAGATCAAAAATTGTTGTTTTGTCTTTGATGGGCAAATCGATTGCGTAATTAAAGTCGCAATCGTAAAGCTTTCCGTCCCAGCCAACTGAAATTTGCGAGCGACACATCATGCCTGGCAGGGTGTCAGGATTAAAAGTGTCAATGAGCCTGTTCATGTAAAACTCAAAATTACCAGTCTCGACGAGGCGGTCACCAAATCGACCAATTGGGCAGTTATTAATAGTGAAAAGATTATTAAAGACAATGCCGAAATCGGACTCAAGCCTGCCGCGATATTCTCTTTCAATTTGCGATTGGCTTGGTGACATAACAGCACCTTGCGGGTTAAAGACGAGATTAAGCTCTAGCCCACTTCCCTCTTGACCATAACCGAGCGCACAAAGCTTTTGCAACGCAGCAATCGTCGGGTCGAAAGTGTTTAGGCCTCGCTGCTTTTCTGAATTCTTCTTTCGATAATGTGGAAGCGAAGCAATAATGACTATGCCGAGGTCAGCATACTTCTGATAAAGATGGCCAAAGCCATCATCTTCAAGAATTCCCAAGTTAGAACGAACCATCACGCGATCAATTGTCTTTCGCGCTTCGGTGATGAACCACTCAAAGTTTTCGTTTAGCTCAGGAGCACCGCCAGTGATGTCGAGCGTTTTGAAGTTGTGCTTATGAAAAGCCTCAAGGCACGCCTCTAAAGTTTCGCGAGACATCTCTTCAATCGACTTAGGCGAACACATCAAATGACAATGCTTGCAGGCAAAATTGCACTTCAGCCCTATGTTTACTTGCATAACTTCAAGCTCAGGCAACGATGTTTTAAACTCCCCAACCCTTTCATAAAAAGGAGTGACGGAATTAAAAGCATCGGTCAATTGTTGTGATGGTTTTTGAGGCATTATTGCTTTGCGTTTTTAAGTTGCTTCTTTAATTGGTTGAATTTGACGCAACGTCAAAACTACATGTCGAGTTTCTTAACGATGCTTTTCATCTGTGTGCCGTGAACAAGAGAAGCGCCGCCACGAATTGCGCAAGCTACGTGGAAAGCTTCTGTCATTTGCTCTTCGTCAGCACCAAGCTCGAGGCATGCGTTTGTGTAGGCATCGATGCAGTAGGGGCACTGAACAGTCGCCGCAACTGCAAGAGCAATCAAAGCTTTTTCGCGAGCGGTGAGTGCGCCGTCCTCGAAAACCTTGCCGTAATAGGCCATGAAGTTGTCCCAAAGCTCAGGAGCTTCCTCGCCCATAGTTGCGAATTTTCCAAGATCTTCTGGCTTGTAATATGTTTCCATTTTTTTCTCCAAATTTAGGTGATTTCAAAAGATTACAAATTTATGTGCAGAATCATTTGCAGACTAAAATGAATTGTAAGCGTTAACTAACTAGCGCGCAAGAAAAGCGGCAGCAAGTTTACGAGCCTGTTCATCAACTTCGCGAAGTTGCTCTAAAGATTCTGCTGGGGCGTTCTTGATTTCATTCATAACATGCTCAACAGAGCGCTCAATGTCAAGAAAACCGATTTCATCGTTTCTGAATTTTTCATTTGCGACTTCATTTGCTGCATTCATAGCACACGGAAGCACGCCACCTTTCTGGCCAGCTTCAAATGCAAGACGCAGGCAGCCAAAAGTGTCGAGGTCGGGAGCATCAAAACTAATCGAGCCAAGCTTCGTGAAATCAAGCGGCTCAACGGGAGCTTTGCCGCGTTTTGGGTGCGTAAGCGCATATTCAATTGGGATGCGCATGTCGGTCGTGCCAAGATGAGCTTTGACAGAGCCATCAATGAATTCAACCATCGAATGAATGACGCTTTGTGGATGAACTACAACTTTGATGTTCTCAAAATCGCAGTTAAACAAGTGGTGCGCTTCAATTACCTCAAGCCCCTTGTTCATCAAAGTTGCCGAATCAATCGTGATTTTGGCACCCATGTTCCAAGTTGGGTGCTTTAATGCATCAGCCGCTTTGACTCCAGCAATCTCTTCTTTAGTTTTTCCGCGGAAAGGACCACCCGAACAGGTTATCCAAAGCTTGGAGACGTAGTCGTGGTTCTCACCGAGAAGGCATTGATAAATTGCGCCATGTTCCGAATCGATTGGCGTTAACTTGCCGTCCTCTTTTGCCATTGGCATGAGCAAATCACCTGCTACGACAAGTGATTCTTTGTTAGCAAGCGCAAGGCGAGCACTAGTTTGAAGGGTGTGATAGCTGCAATTTACACCTGCAGCACCGACGAGCGAATTGACCACAATGTCTGGCTCGCAGTAGTCGATAAACGAAACGAGGTCCGCCTCGCCACACACTGTGTTTTCAACATTGCGCTCATTAGCAAGAGCCTCAAGCTTCGCAGAATTTGAATGCGTCGACATGCCGCAAATTTCAAATTCATCGGAAAGCTGGTCGCAAACATCAATTGTCTGCAACCCAATTGAACCAGTTGCTCCAAGAATAAGCACACGTTTTTTGTTAGCCAAGAGGAATCACTCCCGTGCCGATAAACAAAATGACAGCTGATACGCTTGTGAGAAAGAGCGAGTCGCAACGGTCAAGCAAGCCGCCGTGACCAGGCATAATCCAGCCTGAGTCTTTAAAGCCAGCGTTGCGTTTAATTCTGCTTTCTGCCAAATCGCCAAGAACCTGGCAAAGTGCCGACACAATACCACAAAGGACAGCTAGGCATGGATCCAGGTTAATGGTTGGCACGAAGATAAAAATCAACCAGAAGGCCACGCAGCCAACGATTCCGCCAAAGAAACCTTCCCAGGTTTTGTTTGGTGATGTGCGTGGTGCTAGCTTGTGTTTTCCAATTGCACGACCGACGAGGTAGGCAAACGAGTCGTTTGCGCACACGGCCAAGAAAAGAATGATTAGAGCGTAGGAACCCCAAGGTTCATCGATTGTGGAAGAGATGTACATAAACCCGGAAAGAAAACCGCCAGTGTAGGCAGCGCCAAAAAAGCTCACGCCGACGTCAGAGATTTTCGCTTTGTTCCAAAAAACGTACCAAACGAGAAGCACGAGCAAGAGAAGCAAGGTCACATAGGCACAGCCGCGGAGACCGAAATAGTTAACAGCAGGAATGTAGCAAACAGCCCCAACCATGCCGATGAGTTCATTTGGCAGGCGCGACTCGCTGCGAACCATGTAGTAGAACTCTTGCGAAGTAATTGCCGCGATCACAGAAAGCACAATCATTGTTGGAATGTTGCCGAAGAAAAAGCACAGCAACACAGTGAAAAGATAAATTGCACCCACAAAGAAACGAGTCCAAAAAGAGCCCATCTTTTGCAAAGGCTCTGGAACTAACTTCCCAATTTTGTCCGCGATGTCAAATTCATGACCAGGCTCAGGGATTTTATATTTCGTAGGCTTTGCACCGCGCTCGCCTAACTCCTCGTGTTTAGCACGCGCAGCTTCTTTCATTTTTCTGCGCGCTTCTAACTGCTCTGGAGTTACTTCTTGAAAATTATTGTTTGCCGCTTCTGACATGATTTTACTTTGCGTTTCCAAAGCGTCGATCACGGCCCATGTAGGAAATTAAGCAACGAAGATATTCGTAGCGATCAAAGTCGGGCCACAAAACATCGGTCACAACAAACTCGCTGTAGGCGACCTGCCAAAGCAAGAAATTTGAAATGCGCATCTCTCCTGAAGTTCTGATAATGAGCTCTGGGTCAGGCATTCCTGCAGTGTAGAGCGCGTCACTTAAATCCTGCTCGATAATCTTAAAGTCTGAAGAATCGACACCATCATCATTCAAAAGTGACAGCTTTGCCTTTTGTAGCAGGCAATTTATGCCATGTACAATCTCGTCGCGTCCACCATAATTTACAGCCACGTTGAGAGTGAGGCCTGTGTTATTTGCAGTTTTCTCTTCCGCTTTAACGAAAGCATCATGGGTGTCTTGTGGAAGAATGCTGATGTCACCGATAGTTTTCACACGCACGTTTTCCTCGTGCAAACCATCGACTTCTGCAAGCATCGTCTTAGCAAAGAGATTCATGAGACCCGAAACTTCTTCGTCACTTCTCTTCCAATTCTCGGTGGAAAACGAATAAATCGTCAGGTAGTCAACACCGATGTCGGAAGATGTGCGAATTGCCTCGCGAACAGCTTCAATGCCAGCCTTGTGACCGTTTAGCCTGTTCAGCGCACGCTTTTTTGCCCAACGTCCATTTCCGTCCATGATGATGCCAACATGCTTTGGCACTTTTGCTTCATCAAAAAGCGAAACATCGATGTCGCTGGGCACATTTGGAAATATGTAGGAAAAATCGCGTCTCAAGCAGCCACTTTCTAGTTAAAAGCTAAAACTAAATCTCCATGAGTTCTGCTTCTTTAGCAGAAAGAGATTTGTCGATTTGAGCGATGAAGTCGTCGGTGAGTTTTTGAACGTTGTTTTGCTCGCGCTTAACGTCGTCCTCAGGAAGACCTTCGTCCTTCTTCATTTTGTCGAGCTCGTTATTCGCGTCACGACGAGCGTTGCGAACTGCAACCTTAGCTTCTTCAGCAAGACCTTTGCACTGTTTAGCAAGCTCTTTTCTGCGCTCCTCTGTTTGAGTTGGGAAAGGAAGGCGAAGAACTTGACCATCAGAGTTAGGAACAATTCCGAGGTCCGACTCAAGAATTGCAGTCTCGATGTTTTTGATTGACGATTTGTCATAAGGCTCAATCACGAGAAGATGAGCGTCAGGTGTCTTAACTGCAGCCATCTGGTTGATTGGAGTTTTTGTTCCGTAGTAATCAACAAGAATGCGGTCAAGAACCATAGGGTTTGCGCGACCTGTGCGCACGCTTGCGAAGTTTGAATGAAGAGCGTCGAGCGCCTTTTCCATTCTCTCTTTAGCTTTTGTTTTTGCTTCTTCAACAGTTGCCATAATTTCTAAATTCTCCTGTTCAAATAATTATTCGGCAGTAATAACTGTACCCACATCTTCGCCCTGAAGTGCGCGTTTGATGTTGCCTTTTACGCCAAGATTGAAAACAATCATTGGAATGTTGTTGTCCATACAAAGCGATGTTGCTGTTGTGTCCATTACATGCAATTGACGGTTGATGACTTCGAGGTAGGAAATGTGGTCGAAGCGCTGGGCGTCATCAAATTTCTTTGGGTCCTTGTCATAAACACCGTCAACCTTAGTCGCCTTCATGAGGCAGTCAACCTCGAGCTCACAAGCGCGAAGAGCAGCTGTGGTGTCGGTTGTCATGTATGGGTTGCCAGTGCCTGCAGCCAAAATGACTACTCTTCCCTTTTGCAGATGGCGGTCGGCGCGACGGCGAATGTATGGCTCGGCGACTTCCTGCATGTTGATTGCGCTTTGAACTCTTGAGTAAATTCCCGACTGTTCAAATGCATCCTGCAATGCAAGTGCGTTCATGACGGTTGCGAGCATTCCGATGTAGTCGGCCTGGGCACGATCCATGCCCTCAGAAGAACCAGCCAAGCCGCGGAAGAAGTTTCCGCCACCAATTACGATTGCAATTTCAATGTCGTCTTTTGCAATCTCGCCGATTTGTTCTGTGATTTCGCGAACAACCTTTGGGTCAATTCCAAAACCCTGGTCACCTGCGAGGGCCTCTCCGGAAAGTTTCAACAACACTCTTTTGTATTTATATTGAGACATAAAAACTCCTAAACAGTTTTAAACACAAATAAACAAAGTTAAGGCACGGCTTTTTAGCTGATGTGAATTGCAGCCTATTCGTTAAACGAAGAATCGACAGCCTCATCAAGAGCATCAACGAGCTCTTTTACTGGGCTTTGCTCTTCGAGGCTTTCTTTCTCAGCTTTTGCTTGGC